>DUGQ01000180.1 GCA_013331315.1 Thermoplasmata archaeon | reverse complement strand
GCTTCCCGACAAGAGCGCGCCACCGCTCTCCGTCTCCTCCTGGTCGTCATCAACGTCATCGGGCTCAGGAGATACGGCCAGTATCTCGAGCGAGATCCGGTCGCTTTCTGCCGTGTTGCCTGTTCTGTCTATCGCGCGAACGTAGACAGCCATCCCGTCCCTGAGCAGATTCGCATCGAGCGTGACTACGTAGGTCTGTCCGTCGTTTGCCATGGTCGCTTGTGAGAAAGCCCCGTTCTCGTTCTCGTAGTATGCGATCACTGCTGAGACCCCGAAATCGTCCGATACAACTGCCCTGATCTCGGCAGACGAGTTCGGTTGGATCGGTTCGATATCGAGGACGGTTATGTCCGGTCCTGTCCCGTCTATGTATATCGACACGTTGAGCCAGCGCTCGTTGCCCGCCCAGTCGAAGGCTGCTATCGTAAGCACATGCCACCCGAGAGGCATCCCGGTCAGGTCGACCGAGTGAGGTGCCGTCGAGGCGCTGATATCTCCGTTGTCGAGCGACCATATCACCTGTGCGAGGAACGCGTCCTCGACGGAGAACTCCACTGTCGAACCCGGGGCCACCGCCCCGTGGCTTGGCACGTTGTCGACGCAAATCGTCGGGCCCTGGGAGTCCATCGCGAATGTGAAGCTGTCGTTTGCCTGGTTTCCCGCGGCGTCGCATGCTGTCATGAATATCGTGAAGTACCCGTCCGCGGGAGAGTCGGCAAGCGATATCGAGACGTCCGAGTACGGGCTGGACCTGGTCTCTCCCCACACTGTCCATGTGACGTGATCGAAGTTGGCGTCCGTTATCTGGAGCTCTACATGGTCTGAAGGAGTCACGAAGGCTTGCTCCGCCGGTGAGAGAAGGCTCATCATCGGGGCCGTGTCGTCTATCGTGATCACGGCCGTCACCTCGTAGGAATCCCCGAACTCGTTGGTCGCGTTGAATGTGATGGTGTAAGCGCCATCGGTCCAATCGTCCGTCTGGATCGTGTACGGCTCGGGAGTCGATACCCAGGGTCCTCCGTTAGTCCATCTGCACGTGAACGGTCCGGTGCCCATCACGGAGAACTCTATCGGGACACCCGACCTGATGATGGCCCCATCATCAGGGTTGAGCATGTTGACCACTACCGTACTCTCCGATATCTCGAACTGAGTGGTAGCTTGGGAAGACAGCCCGACCTCGTCCGTCGCGACGACGTTCACCGTGTGCAGTCCAGCGTCCCAGGTAGACATGTCTATCTCGTACGGGCCTTCCAGTATGCTCTGGGGGCCGCCGTCAAGTGACCAGGTGACTTCGACGAGGTGCTCGTCGCTAGCCTGTGCGACCAGGACGCTTCCCCTGGGAACGACCGTTCCGTCCGCCGGACAAGTGATGGCAACGGATGGCTCCGTGCCGTCAATCTCGAACGTGAACGCCGCTGAGGCCTCCTCGCTCGAGTCGTCTGTAGCCTCGATCCTCAGGGTGTGGAATCCGTCTTCCCAGCCCGTTGTGGACACGTCCCAAGGCTGTTCGAGGTTCCCGATGGAGCTTCCGTCAAGGAACGCTTCCGCGGAGACCTCGCCTTCGTCTTCGACGACGAGGTCGATGACAGTGCCCTCAGAGATGAGAGAACCGTCCGCAGGCGAAACGAGCATGATCTCCGGTGGCGAACTCTCGTACGTGACCGTCGTCAGAGCGAAGGTCCTCGTCGCGGGTTCGTAGACCCCGAGGTCGAAGGCGATCTGTACCTCTATTGTCTCGCCCGGTCCGGAGAAGAGGTCGGTCGGGTTGAAGTGCCATTCGAATCTTATGTCACCGTCATGCGTGTGGTAGTCGGACGAGACGTACTCGTCCAGTATCATCCCGACCTTCTCGCCGTCGATGGTGAGCTCGAGCGGGACCGCACCTGAAGGATGCAGCGGACTCCCTCCCGCGTCAGTCAAGGCGCCGAAGATGACGACCGCTTCATCGGCGTTCCTGTAGCCGATCTCCTGTTCCTCGGCCTGTATCTCGAATATGACTGGTATCTCCTCGAGGCAAGCGTCGCACGCGGTGTATCTGAGGTAATTGCCCGAGGCGTCGGTCACCTTGATGTCTATGTCTATCGTCGAATCGTCAGCGGACGTCTCGATGTCGACATGATAGGTGTCGTCTGTCGGTGTCGTTATCGGTAGAACCGCCCATGTCCCCTCGGCTCCACCTCTCCAGCTGATCTCGACTGAGGAGATGGCAGACACATCTGTCACTCCGATCGTCAGCCCGATGGTGTCGCCCGGCGTGAACCTCTGGGGCATCTGAATCGAGGTTATCTCCGGGGGGTCGCTATCTGACGACGGTGTCGCGAACCCTAGCTCCAAGTCCACGTCGCTGCATATCTGCGCGTTCGGCTGGTAGTGTATCTTCGCGACGTAGTTACCAGCCCCTGTGAGAGTGATCTGTCTCATCGCGTCGGGTCTTGAGAGGAACTCAGACAGCTGGTACACGCCCACGAACATCGAGTTCTTGTACAGGTTCAGGCTCGGCACGGTGGTGCCTCCGACCTTCGCTCCCGACTGGTCCCTGAGCAACGGATGGTACAGCACGAGCATGTCGTCGGTGTTCTCCGTGCGGACCGAGGGGTAGTACGGTCCCGAGCCCAGGCGTTGCGACTCTTCTACCGGCTCGAGGGCTGTGAGGTAGTTCCTGTCTGGAAGGTATATGTTGGAGACGGTCGAGGCCTTCACGAGGTGATCATAGTCAGGAGCCTAGAACTCCCTCTCGAGGGACCCGCCGAACACGCTGCCAGGGAAGTAGAGTTCCGAGAAGACTCCCTGGACGTAGGTAGTCCTCGTCATCCCCGAGAAGAACGAGTTGAGCGAGGTGTCCGTGTCTCGCCTGATGTAGAACGCAGAGTCGCCACCGATCGATCTGTGAGAACCCCAATCGCCCCAGATGTCAGTCAACTCTCCAGGAATGTCGTACTTCGTGTGATATGTAGAATACTCTCCGTCGACGAGCCCAAGTGTCACGGGTGTGCTCTGGTCGATCCCATCGAACTCCCACGCAAGCAGGTACTGAAGGTCCGAGCTCGCCTCGGCATAGAAGTCCGTCGAGAGGCCGGAGACGTACTCGTACCAATGGTCCCAATTGCGCTCCATGAAGTCCCACATCTGGGCGGTGTAGGAGAAGCCTGATATGGACACGCCCACGGTCTCCGTAGTTTCCGATACGAAGACGCTCCGTGAATGAGGCAATGAGAACAGCTCCTCCCCGATTATGGAGTAGTCAGAGCCGACGAGATGGAAGGATATGTTGGTCTCCCCCTCGTGTCTGAAGTACATGCGTAGGTCCTGTACGTAGATCGCGTTGCCGTCATCGGTCTCGAGGTCGAGCACGAACTCCTTCGCATCCTCCATCGAGAGCCATATCTCCTGATTGGAGAGCCTCTCGAGTGACACGACGCCCGAGAGCATGTACGGGTCGTCGTAGTGATACATGTCCTGGTGTCCCGCTGCGCAGACGCCGTACTCACCGGAAGCCAGGAAGAAGCTTGCG
>DUGQ01000035.1 GCA_013331315.1 Thermoplasmata archaeon | reverse complement strand
ACGCTCGCCCCTTATGACCATGTGCGGGTGGGTGTGCAGGACATCCATCAATACCGAGTTGTCGAAGCTGGACTCGTCGTACTGACAGAGGAAGCTGGAGCCGAGCTCAGGGTTCAGGTGATTGACCCTTGCCTCGTACTCCATGAGCCGTTCCGAGCCGGGCCTGCCGGCCTTGTGCCAGGACATCTCTCCAGTCGCTCTGAACCCTCTGAAGCCCTCGTCGAGGGCCGCCTTGTGGGCAGCTCGTACGAACCTAAGCATCCTGTCCGGGTCGAAGATGTCGTCCTTGAGATAGCACTCGTTCTTTCCCAGAAAGGCTATCTGGCCNNCGGCCGGCCTCTGCGGCCCCCTGAACGTCTCCTCGTCCTGACAGCGAGTCGACCACGTCATCCTGCGATCGGTCGTCAAGAACGTACAGGCACTTCTCACCTAGAGCCAGGCCGTCAGACAGGAATGCGCCGACGGCATCCCGTTGCTCATCAGGCGTCTTGAATATGCACGCTGAGTGAAGAGAACTTCTACGTTGACGGTTGTGCTCGGGATTGCTTACTTGTCCTTTCAGGGCCAAACCCCCGCCATCCCAACCTGAGCGGGAAGCTGGTTCGTCACAGGGTGATGTCCTAGTGTCCGAACTGTCAGCGCTAGCTGGCCCGTAATCATGCCACAGCGATATCAAGATATCCCCGAAGTCAGCCGAGGCCGGACGTCAGGTTGCTCATCGTTGAGCATCCGAATCGCTGCCGACTCCGCCCCGCTCAGCCTCGCCGACGGGCGTGTCAGGCCCTCCGCCACCGACAATCCGTCTCTTCCCTGAAGTGTGAGTCTCCCCAACGAAGAGGGCGATTATCGATGTCGCCGTCGCGAGCGCGCCTGAACAGGCGAGAATCGGAGCCCATGGACCTATCCTTTCGTACATCACTCCAAGGGCGAAGTACCCGCTCATGTTGCCGACCCCTTGGACCATGGAGTACGCCCCCATGACGCTCGCACGTTGGCTCTGGTCAATCACATCACCCAGCATCGCCCCGACAGAAGGATTGGAGACCGCGGCCCCGAACTCCGAGATGACGATGAGGACATAGACCTGCCAGACATGTGTGGCCAGCACCATGGGGGCAAGACCTCCCGCCATCAGAACTCCGCCCAGTATGACGAACGGCTTCCTCCCGTATCGGTCCGAGAGCACGCCGAAGGGTATCGTGCCGACCGCCATGGTGGCCATGCCCAGAGACATCGCGACGCCGATCGCGGTCTCATCCATGTCCAGCATATCGCTCCAGAAGAGGATCAGGCCGAACGCCCAGAGGCTCTGGACCACGCCCATGACCCCGCCCCGAATCGTGAGGGGGATCAGCGCCCTGCTACGTCCGGCGTTGCTCTTCCATGCTCCGATCATCGACGAGAGCCTGACCTTCTCGGTTGTCGACCTAGGCACCTTCGGCTCCCTGATGAAGTAGACGACGATCGCGCACACCACTGCTAGGATGGCCGCGATGTAGAATGGCATGTAGAAGTTGACCTCGCCGGCCAATATGCCACCGATCGCGGGCCCCGCCATCGCCCCCAACAACTGCGCTGTGCCCTCTGCGCCCATGGCCACTCCCCTCTTGCCCTCGGGCACGATATCCAAGGTGAGGGCGAACGCCGCAGGCGTGACCATCGCCGCCCCTATCCCTTCGAGGACCCTTAGCAACGCGAACTGGTACGGCTCGGGTATCAGCACCATCAGGAAGGTCGTGACACCGAAGAGCAGAATCCCGGATATGATCATCCGTTTCCGCCCAATCTTGTCCGCCAGGAGGCCCGATGGCGGGAGCGCAATTATGAAGGAGAGAGAGAAGAGACCGAAGGCTACGCCAAGCGCCGATGGGCTCATCTCCAGGATCTCCCCGAAGAGCGGCAGCAGAGGCGTCAGAAGGCCGAATCCCAGGCTGACTATCACGAGTGCGAGCACCAAGACCGCGAAGTCCCTTGACAGAGCGAAAGTAGCCTTCAGGCGGCTGACAACGCCCTTGTTCCCGTTCTGATCGTCCATGATAGGATCACGCCCGGACACAGGAGATCATCGAGGCGGCCACTTCTTGCCAAGAATCGACCATATGAACCTCGACATCCATTCTCCGATAGCACATGCATCTATTAAACCCTTCGTTTTAGTATAGTAAACTTGCATGGTGATGTGAAAAGGTTTGTATTAAACGCCCTAGTACGTAGACGTAACTGGCACCCTTCATCCGGCCCCCGCGCTGCCCGCGGAGACGAGCCCGAAGCGAGCACGCATGGAGTACGACCTAGCGTGACTCACTCGTGGGGCCGACGATGTGCATGTGCGGGTATGCTATGCCCACGTTCGGGTCGGCCATGAACTTCTTCCATATCCGCTCGGTTATCTCGCCCTTTATCTTCCGACGCTGCTCGACGGGGCAGAAGTAGAGGACGTAGACGTTCACTCCCGAATCGGCCAGATCCATTCTCAGCTCGGGGGACCTCAGCAGAAGCTGGTCCAAGTCCCGGATGCCGAGCCTGCTTCTGTACNNGGTCGTAGTTCTGCTCCATCAACAACCCCACGACCTCCTTGGCGGACTCCAGCATGTATCGCTTCGCGACCTCTATGTCGCTCTCATAGGTGACGAGGTTGCCAACCTCGTCCCACACGAACGGGAAGTCCTTCGTGTAGTTGAACACCGGCTGGTCGAATATGATGCTGTTGGGGACCGTCACTATCCTGCCTGTGAACGTGTCGCCCTTCATCCATTCGCCGAACTCGCGCAACTCCGAGTACATCGTGGTGATGTCGAGCACGTAGCCGTTGACAGAACCAAACGAGACACGGTCGCCGATCCTGTACAACCGACGGTACGATATCAGAGCCCAGGCGCCTATGTTCAACAGCGGTTTCTGGAGGACGAAGGTCAGCGCGGCGCCCATGAGCCCGATGTAGACGAAGAGCGAGGAGGTATCCCCGATCAGCCCCATCAGGATCACGCTCAGCACCAGTATCCAGACGGCATAGGTGACCAACTTCCAGATGGAGCGCGCCTGGGCGTGGCTGCCCACCTTCGGAACTGTCAGGCGCTCGAAGAGTCCGCCCAAGAGGTAGAGAATGAACCACGTGACGAGGATCGCGAACACAGCAGTCAGGAGGGACGTGAGATCGCCAGAGGGATCGTCTATGTGGACAAGCGGGATGAAGTCGTACCTGATCTCGAGGACGACAGTCGCGATGATGACGGCCAGGACGCAGACTGTGAGCGCCCTCCAGATTCGCCTGCCGTATCTATCATACTTGAAGGACTGTTCCATTCTAGCACCAACACACGAGAGCCCGCGCCTATCCTTCGCCACCGATCGCGGCCCTCACGAAATCCGTCACCTTCGCCAGCTCACCTTCAGCCAGCGGCCCTTTCATCCCCTCGACCCTCAACGACAGGCCTGGCGGTATGATGTCGGCGGTGTCGTTCCTCGCCCTGAACTCGTTGTGCATCTTGCCAACTGCTTTCTCGAAATCGCCTCCAATGTAGGTGTCGAAAAAACAGACACGCCGGTCTGAGAGGTCGAACGCTGCAAGGCTTCTCAGGAGTTTGCGAATCCGTCGGGTGGGACCCCCCATATGGTTCGGCGACCCGACGAAGATGACTTTGTACGTGGCGACCTTGTTCACGTCCGCGGACTCAACGGTCTCGGACCTGACCTCATCGAAGCCAGAGCTTCTCAGCGCGTCGGCGACCGCCTCCGCCACCTTCGCGGTGTTTCCGAACTTCGACTCGTAGACGATCGCCGCTCGACGCACACCAATGCCTCCGAGACTTGAAGGGGCGTGGCTACGGAAAACACTTTCGTCCGTTCGAGCCGCGCGCTAGGAGTTCACCAGAGCCCTTCTCGGCAAACCTTTTTGCCGTGCTGTGCAATCCACGAACCATGAAGAAAGTGGGAATGGGAGAAGTCGAGGGGACGAATCCTGAGGGGACGAAGGGCGTCGTCTTCAGACAACTTCTTGCCAAGAATGTGGACGCGCCGAACTTCTACCTGAGACTGTTCGATGTCGCACCAGGGGGCAACACGCCGCTTCACTCTCACGATTGGGAGCACGAAGTCTTCGTGGTGAGTGGAAGAGGGAAGATCGTCCTGGCGGACTCGGAGCACCCCCTTGCGGAGGGAGACGCCGTGCTCGTCCAGCCGAACGAGGTGCACCAGTTCGTCAACGACACCGGGTCCTTGATGCGCATGATCTGCGTCATACCCAGGCCGAAGGAATGACCCTGAAGCCCCGCCTAAGGCGTGAAGGTACGGTGGAACGGTCCACCGGAATACACCGCCATGAGGGCGCGGCCATTCACCAACATATCGAACTCCAGAGTCTCAGGCGATCCGGGCACGCCCTCTCGGAATGAACGGTCGCCCGTTGGCACCAGCACTTGCTCACGCCCTGTCGGCTCGACGAATATCAACTGGCCGTTCCTGCAGACCACTCGGAAGTTAGTCAGCCATGGATTGTGGGACCGATAGTGTCCAACGAATGCCTCGTAGGGCTCCGGAATGGACTTTCTAACCTCGTCTTCGTCCTCTCCGCGCAAGAAGTACTCGTTGCCGCCATGGAAAGCGCTGACGACCTTGCCGTCCGCCCTGGTGAAGCCCATCAGGAATAGCGCGAGATCAGGATGGTCCACCAGGAACAGGTCGTCCTTGAAGCCCTCCATGAGGACCTCGTCGCCTCCGACCACGGCGAAGAGGGCGCTGTCGCGCTCGCGTACCTCGATCGTCCCTCCATCTCCGCTGTACACACCCACGTACTCAGAAGGGGCCTTTGGCGTATGCCTCTGCGCTGTAAGAACGACCTGCGGGAGGGCTTTGCCCGCACGGTCCGCACGGAGGATCTCGAGGAAGTAGTCGGTGACCTGCTCAGGCTGACCGTGTGAGTTGGTGAGTACGATCGCTCCCAGACCATCCTGCATGTTGGCCGCCATGGAGCATGTGTACCCCACCATGCCTCCGGTGTGCGCCAGTACGGTCGTGCCACCGTCCTCCAGGACGGACAACCCGTAGCCATAATGCTCGTCGCGTCCGTCCTCGCCGCAGAACACGTAGCGGGAGGTGAGAAGCTCGAAGCTCTTCTCGGAGACGATTCTCCCATTGGGCCCCGCACCCCCGTTCAAGAGCATCCTCAGGTACTTGGCCATGTCCCTCGCAGTGGAGGATATGCAGCCGTCACCGGTATTGCTCTCGAACCACGTGGCTGGGGCCAGCGGAGCGTTCCTTGCCGGTGGACGGTCGTCGTGGAACCAGGTGTACCCGACCGCTGTCCTCGCGCGAATCGAGTTGGTTATCACGGGCTCCGTGTCGTCCATGTCAAGAGGGTGGAGTATTCCCGCGGATATCGCCTCGGCGTAGGTGGCCCCCGAAACCTCCTCGATCACAAGACCCAGCGTCTTGTACCCGGTGTTCGAGTAGTGGAACCGTTCTCCCGGGGGCGTGCTCGCCTCGAGGTGTCTGAGGTTCCAGACCTCGGAGTCCGGCATCACGGTTGCATCCGAACCTATCGGGATGCCCGCCGTGTGCGTCATGAGGTGGTGAAGGGTTATGGGCGCGTGCCTGGACCTGACCTGAAACCATGGAAGGTATTCGGTCACGGGCGCGTGTACATCGAGCTTCCCACGCTCCTGCAGCTGGAGGAGGACGATCGAGGTGAACGACTTGCTCACCGAGCCTATCTGGAAGAGGGTCTTCTCGACGACTGCGTCGCCTGACGAGCTCTCCGAGACCCCGAAGGTCCCCGAGTACAGGTCCTTCCCCTTGTCGGTGACCGCTACCGAAAGGCCAGGAATGGCGTCGCCCTCCATCTTCTTCCTGATGAACTCCTCAAGCCTCTGGATGACCAGCGCTGGTTCTTTCATGTTGTCCACACCCCGTTGGGCTTCCGTCCGGCCACGGCCATCGTGTCCGCGCACATTAAGATATGGCCTATGAACGGCCTACTTCCTGCCCGCCATCACGAGAATCACGTCCTGACGGGAGATTATCCCGACGACCCTACCCTCCTTGATGATCGGCAACCGGTTCACGCTGTGCTCCGCCATGAGCTTGATCGCCCTCTCGAGCGAGTCGAGCGGGCCCAGGTGCCACACCTTCTGATCCTTTGGGAGTATGCTGCCGACCGAGCCGTCCGTCACAGCGCGCATGGCAAGCGAGAGTTCGCGCGTCTCCTCACGCTTCTTGGTCTCGTCGTCCATGCTCTGGGTGGTCGCCTCCCTGAGCGTCCTCGCCTTTCTGACCCTGTCGACGATCGCGTTGTAGATGTCCTTCAGGCTGAGAATGCCAACGAGATCTCCAGCGTCGTCGACGACGGGCGCGCCGGAGATGCCGTTCTCCATCAATGTCACCCAAGCCTCCCGGACAGTCTCGTTCTGGTGGACGCTGATGACCTCGCGCACCATGACGTTCTGGATGCTCATGCCACGTATCCTTGCGGGATCCACGACACCACCGCCGCCTGCAAGGATAACGGCAGGCGATTATACTATCCTTGCTGTCCAGACATCAGGAAGGAATCCAGCCTCTCCACCGTCACTTCGGCATCTTCTCCTGGGTTTCCTTCACCGCGCTCTCGAAGATGTCGAGGCCGATGTCGAGCTGCTCCTGCGAGATGATCAGCGGAGGGGCTATCCGGAACACGTTCCCGAACATCCCGGCGGTAATCATCATCAGGCCCTTCTTCCACACCAATCCCTGGATCTGCGGCACCAGCAGGGGCTCCTTGCCCGACTTGCTCTTGACCATCTCGACGCCGATCATCAGGCCTTTCCCCCGGACATCGCCGATTATGTCGTAGGTGCCCTTCATCTCGTTCAGACGCTTCATCGCGTGGGCTCCAAGCCGAACTGAGCGCTCCGGGAGTTTCTGCTCGAGTATCTCGCGTACGTGCGCGAGGCCAGCGGCCACGGCGATTCCGTTGCCACCGAAGGTGGAAGAGTGCGACCCCGGTCTCCAGACCTCCATGACTGACTTCTTGGCGACTATGGCCCCAAGGGGGACGCCGCCGCCGAGCGCCTTCCCGGTGACGAGTATGTCGGGCACCGTCTCCGTCGAGTTGCACTCCCAGACCTCACCTGACCTCCCGAGCCCGGACTGGACCTCGTCCGCCACCAGGAGCATCTTGCGGCTGTCGCACAGACGCCTGAGCCTGGGAAGGAACTCCTTCGGAGGCACGATGTACCCGCCCTCGCCCTGAA
>DUGQ01000192.1:6724-7071 GCA_013331315.1 Thermoplasmata archaeon | reverse complement strand
AGAGGTCGAAGATGGTCCCCGACGGCTTCGTCGCCAGGAGCTCGCGCAGGTCCGTCTCCGCGGTTCCGAGCGGGCTCGCGACGACGATCAGGTCGGCGTCGGCCGAGCCATGGCCGACGGACTCCACGTTGGTATAGCCCTCCAAGGAGCCCCTCGGGTCGTAGACGGACACCTCCGCTCCCCGGTTCGAGAGGAACCTCGCTGTCCAGGCTCCCATGCGGCCGGAGCCGATGACCAAGGCCTTCGTTCCCTGAAGGCTCGTGTCTCTGCTCTCATGCTGGACTCGGACGGCCTCGTTTATCAGCGCGTTCACGACAGACGACGCGAACTCCTCGCGCAGGCCGACC
>DUGQ01000192.1:0-6705 GCA_013331315.1 Thermoplasmata archaeon | reverse complement strand
GCCAATATGGAGCGGTCTACCTCCGTGATGTCGTCCCTGAGGGAGTCGAGTTCCGAACGGCTCAGACGAACCCCCCCTGAAGCATTAGGTCCAGCACGACCGCCGCGGCGGAGTTCTCCACCACCGGTACGCCCCTCGGGACTATGCATGGGTCGTGCCTCCCCTTGATTGTCAGCTCGACGGGCTTCCTCTCCTCGATGTCCACGCTCATCTGCGGGCTGGCGATGGACGATGTCGGCTTGAACGCCACTCTGAACTCGACGGGCATGCCCGTGGAAAGCCCCCCGAGGATTCCGCCCGCGTTGTTCGTCTTCGTCACGATCTTCTTGTTCCTGACGGTGNNGTCGTTGTGCTCGCTCCCCCTCATCCCCCCGGCCGAGAATCCGGACCCGAACTCGACGCCTTTGACCCCTGGTATGGAGAACATCATCGCGGAGAGCGAGCTCTCGATCGAGCCGAAGAATGGCTCCCCCACTCCGACCGGCATCCCTAAGATGGTGCACCGGACCACTCCGCCCACGCTGTCCTTCTCCTCGTGGGCCCGGACGATTTCCTCCTTCATGCGCTCAGCGACCTTCCTGTCCGCGCAGCATACGGGGTTCGTGCGGACCAGCTTCTCAGCGGCGCTGAACGGTACGAGCTTCTCGAGCCTCACCGGGCCGATCTGGACCGTCTGGGCCAGCACCCTGACCTTTCGCCTCTCCAGGACCTGCCGCGCAATCGCGCCGGTGAAGACCAGCCCCGCGGTCATTCGGCCTGAGAACTGCCCGCCACCGCGGTGGTCGTGGTTCCCTCCGTACTTGATCATCGCGGGGTAGTCCGCGTGACCAGGCCTTGGAACCCTCCTGAAGGCGTCATATGCGGACGAGTCGCAGTCGCGGTTCCTCACGAGTCCCACGATGGGGGCGCCAGTCGCCCGTCCCTCGTGAAGGCCCGAGACTATCTCGATCCTGTCCCTCTCCGCTCTCGGAGTGGACACGGGTCCTTTGCCAGGAGCCCTCCTGTCGAGCTCCGCCTGGATAACCTTCTCGGAGATCTTCTCCCCGTGCGGACATCCCTGGACGCTTCCGCCCACGAAAGGGCCGTGGCTGGACCCGAAGACGCAGACCTTGTACGCCGACCCGATGAAGTTCACTTCCTCACCTCCACTCGACACCCGAGCTGATGCAGGTCCCTGACAAACCCAGGGTACGATATCTTGAACGATTCATCGTCCTCGATGACCGTTTCGGTTCCAGATACCAGGGCAGCAACCGTTGCGGCCATAAGAATCCTGTGGTCCCCCTGCGTCTCCACATGCGTGCCAGTGAGCTTGGGGACCCCGATGATCTCGCAGCCGTCCTCCCGGGGCCTGATCCTTGCCCCCATGTCCTGGAGGAACTCGGTCGTCGTCGCTATGCGGTCGCTCTCCTTCGCCCTGAGGTTCCCCCCTCCTCTGAGGGTGGTCTTTCCCTCGGACACCGCGCCCACGACTGCGAGCACTGGGAACAGGTCTGGTGTGTCACCGACGTCTATCTCGGCGCCGGCCAGCCTTCCGCCGCTGACCGTCACTGCCCGGGGAGTGCTCGAGACCTTCGCCCCGAACGCGCGCAGATGCTCAGTGATCCTCTTGTCTCCCTGGGCCGTGTCCTGGTCCAGCTTCCTCACGGTCACCGACCCGTCCGTTATCGCGGCGGCCGCCAGGAGGAACGCGGCCGACGAGTAGTCGCCGGGCACGGTGTACGAGTCCTTCTTGAGCCTCTGGTCCCCACGAATTGAGAACCCTGACTGGGACTCCTTCACATCGGCCCCGAACTGCCGGAGCATCTCGAGCGTGATGTCCACGTACGGTCTCGAGGCTATGCCCCCGTTGACGACGAGATCCGTGCCAGTCCTCTTATGGGTGCACGCGATGAGCAATGACGACACGAACTGCGAGCTGACGCCCCCCTCTATCTCGGCCTTCGGACCGGTTATGGGCCCGTGCACCTTCAGAGGCGGCCTGCCCGCCTGTCCTATGTACTCGCATGTGGCACCGAGCTGCGAGAGCGCGTCTACCAGAGGCGACATCGGCCTCCGTACCAGGCTGGAGTCGCCGGTCAACGTGACAGGCGAGTCCAGCAACGAGGCGATGCCGCTCATCAATCGGATGGTCGTTCCGGAGTTCCTCGCGTCGATGACCCTTCTCGGGGGCTTCAGCTGGTCACATTGGACTCTCAGCTGCGCCGCGGAGGCACCCACGTCGGCACCCATAGCCTCCAGCGCCTCGACTGTGGCTTTCGTGTCGTCCGACACGAGGGCGTTCCTGAGCACGAACCTTTCGTGGGTGAGGGCCCCCAGGACTATCGCCCTGTGAGTGTAGGACTTCGACGGTGGCGCTGTGACCGTCCCTCTGGCCGTGGACGATCTTATGACAAGAGGCGTGGGATCACCTCCTTCGACGGTACGGTGTTCAAACTGGCCCTGACGGTTCTCCCGCCGAACTGCGAGAAGATCTTCTCGACAGCCTCGACAACGTCACCAGCGCACAAAGCGAAGCTCGCGGGTCCAGTCCCGGTTATCCCCGCGGCGTAGGCTCCCGCCTCTCTCGCTGCCTCTGACGCCTCATCGGACAGGTCCAGCGCTCTGGCGGTAGCCATGGAGTTCACCTCGATGGCTCTGGGATAGTCGCCCTTCACAGTCAGCTCCAGCGCCGTGTCGAACTCCCTCTTGAGCTCGCCGAACCTCGCCTTGTCAACCTGGTCCTTCGGGATCGTCCGGTCCGGGATGTGAAGGACCACGGACAGCGCAGGGTCTAGGCTACCTGTCCTCAGCACCGTCCTGCAGGTGTTATCGGTCACGACCAGACCTCCGTAGTAGCAGGCGGCCGCGTCGTCGAAAGCCCCCGTGACTGTGACCTTGGCCCGGATCGATTCGTCTATCGCGATGTCCAACAGCTCCGAGTCCTCGAGGTTCCGGCCGAGCGCCCTCGCCGTCGCGAGCACAACCACGTTGGAGACCGCGCTGCTGCTCTTCAGCCCCCGTGAAGCGGGTATGTCTGATCGGACCTCGACCCTGCCGTGGACCTGGCCAGTGCCAGCTCGAGCCGCGGTGGCCCTTACGCATCCGGCGACGAGGCCGGCGCCGTCACCCAGTACCGGCGACTGATCGAGNNGTCACCGCCACCGTCCACGACGACATCGCCCTCGCCTGGCTCGAGCTCGACTCGGGCATCGGCCTCCAGGGTGATCCCGAAGGCAGCCCCTCTTCCGCAGGCGATGGCGTTGACCACTGTCGCCGCCCCTCTGCTGGCCGCGTCACCCGTGATCATCTCAGAGCCCTCCTCGCGGCCGCGCGCATCCTCTTCTCGTCTGGGCTCCTGCCCGTCCAAGTTCTGAAGGCCTCCGCGCCCTGCCCGACCAGCATGTCGAGGCCGCCGACTGTCTCACAGCCCTTCCTCCTCGCCAACCTCATGCTCTCGGTCACGGGGGGATTGTAGACCAAATCGATAAACACTGGTCTTCCTTCGAGGACGCCTGGCGGTACGGTCAGGTCCTGCAGGGTGCTGCCCCAGGTGCCTATCGGCGTCGCGTTGACGACCACGTCCCACCGACGCGACCCAGAAGATGCCCTATCCAGAGGCAGTCCTCTGCCATCACACGCGCGTGCGACGACGGCCGCCCTGCCGGCCTTCCTCGCGGTCACGGTCACCTCCGCCCCGCCGTCCCGCAGTACTCTGCAGGCGGCCCGGGCCGCGCCTCCAGCGCCGACGACGAGGGATTTCCTGTTTCTCAGTGGTATCTTTTGTGATTCAAGCAGCTTCTTCAGCCCTATCAAATCGGTGTTTTCTCCTACAATACGCCCTCTCCTGCGATGGACGGTGTTGACGGCTCCCGTCGACTCAGCGGAAGCGCCGAGGGACTCGCATATTCTGTGCGCGCGTTCCTTGTGCGGGATCGTTACGTTGAGTCCTGTGAAGCCGGAATCGAACAGGGTCGAGACGAATTCCTTTGTCATGTGCGCGGGCGGTACGTCGAGCGGAAGGTATATCCCATTCAGGTTCACGCTCCTCAGCGCGGCCTCCTGCATGGGTTTGGAGACGGAGTGGGCGACTGGGTGACCGATGAGTCCGAAAACGAAGGAGTCCTTCTCGATAAGGGCCGATTGGAGCGTGATGTCCAGCTGACCCGGCGCCGCTGGGGCCCCTGGGAGGCATGCGTAGACAAGCTCCGAGCCCATCTTCCCGGCGCATGCGCGCGTCAGCTGACCCTGAGCGCCCATGCCCATGATGGCGAACTCCCGCCCTCTACCTGAGAATTCCAGAGCCGCGCTGGCGACCGCGGCCGCATGGCCAGCGTGCTCGCAGGGCGTCGCAACCTTGCCTATGTCCGCGGCCTCGCAGGCTGCCCCGAGCCTGGAGAGCAGCTCGTGCCTGGTCGCGGGCCTTCGGAAGTGGTATGACGCTATGGTCTTGGTGCTTCCACCCTTGCCTCGCAGCCTCGTGATGAGCCCACTGTCGGCGGTCAGTTCGAGGTCGATGTACTCGAACCCGGCTTCGAAGGCCCTCTCGAGCAGGCGCGCCCTGCTTTGGCGCTTCAGCCGCGATCGCCCCCCCTCCCGTGATGACCGCAACGTGGCGATCGCGGGCCCATCCACAGCCTCTCGTGCCTCGTCCAGCATCGACGGCTTGCTGGCGAGTCCCACTAGATGGTCCATGCGGAGCTCGACGGCGCCCGCTCCCGCTGCGAACGCCTTCTTTGACGAGCGAGCGACTCCAGCGATGCTTCTCTCAACAAGAGAAGCGACAACGAGTGTCATCATCACTTCTCCTGTATCGTCTCCTCCACATACATGCCGAAATGGCGTCCACCCTTCTCGAGCCTGAGGAGGATGGGATCTCCTATCTTGAGCTTCGAGACTGACACGACCTTCCCCTTCGAGTAAACGCGTATGGTCTCGGCGTTTTGGACTATGGTTGAGTATCTTGAGCCGTCGACTTCGGCCTCTATGAGCAGGAGCGGCCGCCTCTCGACCTTGTTCCTGCCGACGATGGCCTTCCTCGTGTGCCCCTCGGAGCCCACGACCAACACCTCCTCCCCGCCCCGAAGCTCGGACAGGTACCTGGTGGTGCCATCTGGCATGAGGATGTACGCGTGGACCGGCCCGGCGTTGACCCTGAACGGCCTGGACGCGGCGTACTCCGACTCGAGCGTCTCCGAGTGTATGAGGAACATGCAGGACGACTGGTTGCCGATGAGCATGCCCTCGCCCACCCTCAGGACGGAGCACGTGTCGATACACACGCGGTCCCCCAGGCCCAGCTGACGTAGGACGGTGATCTTGCCCTCCTTCAGCTCCAGCTTGGGCGAGTCCTCTTCCATTAGCTTGCGCAGCTTCCCGAGGTCTGAGACGTCTTTGGGGATGAACAGCACGCCGTCGGCGCCGCGTTCCATCGTCTCGAAGAACAGCTTCGCCTCCTCTATGCTCCTCGCGACCATTAGGAGCTTGGTCTGGCTGCCCTGGAAATGCACTATCAGGTTCTCGAGCGGTATGACCTTCCAGTCCTTCGCGGAAATGACGACGTGATCTTCTTTGTCCGCGAGCTTCTTGGCGTCTAGCTCGTCCTCCTTCTGGACGATCTCGACGAGCTTGCCTACGCTCCTGCCGTCCTCCTTGAAGCCGTTGCCGGAGAACGTGATTGCCCTGAACCTTCCGAGCTTGGTGAACGCGGAGTCCTTACGGTCGAGCACGATGGTATCGAAACCCTCTTCCAACGCGGATAGGACGATCTTCTTCCGGCTCTCTCTGTTGGGCTGGAAGATCGCCCCGATCCAAACCTGGCGGCCGATCAGGGGATCACCGCCTATATGCGTCCTCTGGGGAAAGCCCCTCGAAAACGATCCCGCCAATCGCTCTGGTGATCATGGGCACCTCGTCGTGCTGGAACACGTTCCTTCCGATGGAGACGCCCCGGGCTCCAGCGCCCATGGCGTCGCTGACCATCTTGAGCAAGCTCATGTCGGAATCCATCTTCGGTCCCCCGGCTATGACGACCGGTATGGGTGTCCCCTTCACGACCTGTCTGAACGTCTCGGGCGAGCCCGTGTAATTGGTCTTGACGACGTCGGCTCCCAGCTCCGCGGACAGTCTCGCGCAGTGCTTGACCGCTTCGACGTCGAACTGGTCCTTGACCGCCTTGCCTCTCGGGTAGCACATGGCCAGGAGCGGCAGGCCGAGCTCGCTGCATCTGTCCGCCACCATGCCGAAGTCGGACATCATGATGTCCTCCGTGTCGCTTCCGATGTTGCAGTGGATCGATATCGCGTCGGCGCCGAGCGCGGACGCGGCGTCCACGGATGCCACGAGCACCTTCGCGTTCGGGTCGGGTGACATCGAGGTGCTTGCGGATATGTGGATTATCAGACCCAGCTTCGAGCCCACCGGCTTGCCGACGAAAGGAACCAGGCCCTTGTGAACAACGATCGCAGAGGCGTTGCCTTCAGCGAGTTTCTCTACAATGCTCCTTATGTCCGCGATGCCTTTGACCGGTCCGAGGGATATGCCGTGATCCATCGGCACGATCACGGTGTTCCCGCTCTTCTGGTCGAAGATACGTCTGAGCCTGATCGTCTTTCCCAGCATTCTATCACCAAATCTGTACCGTGCTAAACCGTGTCAATGCCCTGGCCATCGTGCAGGACCTATATGGCCCTTGCTATCAAATAGCAGTGCGAAGGCGTACAATAT
>DUGQ01000189.1 GCA_013331315.1 Thermoplasmata archaeon | reverse complement strand
CCCTCCGCCCCCGCCCCCCCCCCGACCCCCCCCCGCCCCCCCCCCCCGCCCCCCCCCCGCCCCCCCCCCCCCCCCCCCGGGAGGCCCCCCCCCCCACCCGCGGGGGGCAGCCCCTCTTCAACGCCCGGGGGTCCCGGGGGTGGCCCTCCCCCTGGTGTTTGTGGGGGGTCCCCTGCCGAGGGGGAGGTTGAACGCAACCGTCGAGGAGCGGGGCCACCTGACGGGCGTCCACGCCGTGCCTCTCGAGCGCGTCGGCGACGCTGAGCCTGGTGCCCAGGACGTCGGCCTCGGAGTCAGACATCACGGAGTCCTCTCCGAGCACGAGCCGCTTGGATATGTCGACATGGTCTATCCCGAACTGCTCGTGGAGGACCATCTCGAACGTGTGCGAGTACGGGAGATGGCCTATGTCGTGCAACATCGCCGCGCACCTGACGAGGGTATTCTCGTCGGAACCCAGCCGGAGGGACTCGCTCATCCTCCCCGCGACCGCGAATGCGCCGAGCGAGTGCTCGAGCCGCGTGTGGTTCGCGCCGGGGTACACCAGGTTCGCGAGCCCGAGCTGATGGACGCCCCCGAGCCTCTGGATCTCGTCCGAATCCATCAGGGCCATGAACGGCCCGTCTATCCTGACGCTCCCGTGGACGGAGTCGCGGATGACCTTGTACTCGCTCACAGCCATCGGAGAGCGTGTAACCGGATATTATAGTTCACCACTGCAGTCAGTGCCCCTGGCGTTGGTCAGGGCGTCTCGGATGCGCCTGAACTGCCAGAAAAGGCTTTGCAGGGGCGCGGAGGACGCACCTCACGATGATGGGCAAATGCTTTTAAAAGCGCAACATCATGATGAACGGTAGCCGTTAGGAGGGCCCCCCGTTGCAATCGCATCAATCCCCCAGCGAAGACAGGATACTCACGTACATAGATGGCTTTGACAACAAGATAGGCGGAGGCATAAGGAAGGGTCACGTCGTTCTTCTCGCAGGCACCCCAGGGACCATGAAGTCCTCGATAGCGCTGAACCTCCTCTACAAGAACGTCAAGAAGCGGGGCGTGAACGTCCTCTACATAAGCATCGAGGAGAGCAAGGACAGCCTGCTGGAGTGCATGCAGCGCCTCGAGCTTGGCAGCGTCGACGAGAACAAGTTCTTCATCGTGGACATCGGCAAGCTGCGCCTGGAGCACACGGACGCCGACATCGGCCGCGACTGGTTCAAGATACTTAAGGAGTACCTCAGGAAGAAGGTGGAGAACGAGGGCGTCGAGATTGTCGTCATAGACTCCTTGACCGCAGTCTACTCGCTCACGACGATCCAGAGCCCCAGGCAGGAGCTGTTCCATTTCTTCGGGTTCCTGAAGAGGCTCGGCGTGACGACCTTCCTCATATCGGAGACGCAGCACGACGGGAGCGTGTTCGGGCCGTTCCACGAAGACTACCTCGCGGACGGGACGATACTGCTGAAGTTCGTTGACGTGGGGGAGTCGGACGTGCAGCTCAGGATAAGGGCCGTCAAGATGCGTCACTCGAAGATACACCACGGCTATCTCACGCTGATATTCAGGGACGGACAGTTCATGGCCACCCCGCCAATAGCCGAGTGAGAGAAGGCCGTCGCTGGAGGATCAGGTTCTCCAGATGACTGGACTGGAGCTCGGTCAGAAGCCGCCCTTGATCTTGTTCCTGTCTATCCTGATGCCCTGCGGAGTGACCAGCACGAGGTTCTTGCCGATCCCGGCCACGTCGCCGTCGACGTCCCTCGCCACGTTCTTCAGCTCCGAGGTGATCCGCTTCATCGTCAGGTCGTCGTTGGCGATGGACGTGAAGTCCAGCACGACCAGGTTGCCCGCGTAGACCTCGCTCGTCAAAATGGACAGGTCCTCGTACCTGAAGAGCTCGCCGACCTTGACCGTGGTCACGCCCTCGGCCCCGGCCATGAGCTTGTCGTCCTCGAAGCTCATCTCGCTCAGGTCGATGTACTGCTCCGCGCTAGCGTGCTGTCTGCCTTCCGAATCCTGCGACGAAGGGAATGTCTTCTTCTTGAGAATTGTCACCGTGCATCCCTCTGGATTGGGTATGTCTTTGTTCGGATATAAAGGTTATAACCCGACTGACGGAGGGCATGAGGACTCATGAGTCCTCATCGAGGTTCCACAGCCTGTCACCGACATAGTGGAGGGACGTCACCGCCTTGCCCTTCGGCTTCGTCACCATCTCCGACGCGGGCATGAGCGCCCTCCCGACCGCTAACGGCCGCAGGTTCCTCTCGTCCCGGACCCACACGAGGTCGTCCTCGGATATCGACCCGTCGGCGTCGACGATCCCCGGGCCCATCACGTCGGCCCCGTTCGCCACGAACCGCACCGCGCCCATGTCCACCGTCACGAACCTCTTGGAGGCGCCGTACCTCAGGATTCCGCGTATCGTGAGGAACGCAGACGGGCCCACCACCATGCCGAGCACCTTGCCGTCCACGTACAGTATGTCGTAGTCGGGGGTCTCCGCCCTGTCCACTATGTCCGCCTCGTCGAAGCTCGTCGTCCCCATGATGGGGTCGATCTCGGACACTATGCTCTTGATCTCCTTCTGTCGGAGCCTGTGCCTCTTCCTCACCCTGAGCTCTGCCACATCAGGCACCTCCTCGAGGCTGTTCCCCCTCGCCTCGTTCGCCGCACCTCGCGAGCAGCTGAGCCGCACGCGCGCGCGCACGACGGGCACGGGCGTCCAGGCCGAGCGAGTCGCACGCCGCGGCCTTCACCTCAAGCGCCTCCCAGTCACGCCCGTCCAGGCCCGACACGGCCTCGGCCATCCTCAGGGCGTCCCTGGGCCTGTCGCTCGCCATGTAGGCCCGGGCGAGGGCGAGCGCGAGCCTGTGATTGCCAGGATTGGTGGAGAGTACCTGCTCGAGGTGCTCGGTCGCCTGGGCGAGAGCGCCTGACGCGACGAGGAACTCGGCCCTCAGGAGCTCGCGCTCCTCGCCGACGGACGATTCCACCACGGCCGAAGCCGCATCCTGCTCGCCGAGCGCCACGTTCGCCCGGACAAGCAACGCACGTCCTTCCGGAGTTAGCTCGTCGGCCCTGATGAGCGTGAGCGATCCCCGCGCCTCCCCCATCGCGTCGACATGCGCCAAAAAGCCGGCGAGCGCGATGGCGGTCCTCGGGTCCTGGTCCTTCCCGGCGAGGGATATCAGGACCCCGGGTGGGTCCCTGATGTCGGCCGCCCGGCAGAGTTCGAGCGCCATCGGCAACGCGGACCTGTCGGGGTGCAACGCGGTGGCGGCCCTGACGGCCGCGTCCAGCGCCTC
Source organism: Thermoplasmata archaeon (assembly GCA_013331315.1). Classification (GTDB taxonomy): domain Archaea; phylum Thermoplasmatota; class Thermoplasmata; order UBA10834; family UBA10834; genus UBA10834; species UBA10834 sp10834u. The sequence continues at coordinate 3,244 of DUGQ01000189.1, read as the reverse complement.
CTCGTGCCTGGCCAACCTCGCGAGCACGCGGGCGCGCATGGCCCATGGCTCGCCGTCGTTCTCGTATTCGACGGCCATCCGGTCCAGGCACCTGAGCGTTTCCAGGTAGGACTCCTCGGCCCCGGAGCCGTCCCCCAGGTCCAGGAGGATGTCACCCCGGTCTAGCCATCCATCACAGAGTCCAGGATTGAGCATGACAGAACGGTCGACAGAGGACAACGCGTCGTCGAACCTTCCGAGCATGGCGGCGACCTTCGCCCTGGCCTTCCAAGCCTCGTCGTAGGTGGGGTTGAGGTCCAGCGACTCGAGTATGAGGTCGTAGCCCTCCTCGGGCTCACCCACGGCCCCCTTGCAGACGCCCTTCGCGTATAGCGCGTAGTCGAAGTCCGGACGTATCTCGAGGGCCCTGTCGTGGAACGGTATGGCCTCCTCGAACAGGCCCATCCTCTCCAGGGCGTTCCCTATGTTGTTCCACGCGATCTCGTAGTCGGGGTCGATGCATATGGCCTCGACGAACATGGGTATCGACTCGGCATATCGGCCGAGGTTGTAGAGGGCGTTCCCGAGGTTGTTCAGGAGCACGCGGTCCCGGTCGTCGATCTCCACAGCCCTTCTGTAGCACTCGACCGCCTCCTCGAGCCTGTCCACGCCGTGGAGGGCGTAGCCCTTGTTGTACCACGCGTGTTTGTAACCAGGGTCCAACTCCAGCGCGCGGTCGAAGGTGGAGAGAGCGCGTTCCACGTTGCCCGCGCAGAAGCAGGTGTATCCCAGGTTGTTCCATATCTGGGCGTCGTCCGGGGAGAGACGAAGGGCGTGCTCGAACGAAGGGATCGCCTCAACGTACTTCCCGAGCTCGTGCCTGACCCCGCCCAGGTGCAAGTGGCCCGCGACGTCTCCAGGGTGCATCGAGATGAACCGCTCGCACCGCTCGACCGCGTCGTCGCCTTCGCCAACTAGCACGAACATATCCGCCTGAATGAGAAGAAGAGAGTGATCCCTTTTCGCGGCCTCGGATAGGCGCCTTATCGTGCCTCGCGCCCTCCGAGTCCAGCCGAGCTCGATGGCCGACTCCGCGAGGCCGAGGAGGTTCTCCACGCGGGACGGTTTGAGCGATTCCGCCCTGGAATACGCCTTGTAAGCCTCCTTGAAGCGCTCCTGGCCGAAGAGGCAGTTGCGGAGATTGTGCCACGCTAGCTCGTAACGCGACGAGAGCGCTATCGCCGCCCTGTAGCACCCCTCGGCTTCCTTCTTGTGCCCGAGGGCGTCCAGGGCCGCGCCCTTGTTGTTGAACGCCACCACGCTCCCTGGGTTCTGGGATATGCCCTCGTCGAGGAGCCTAATGGCCAGGTCGTACTCGCCGTCGTCGTACGCCTCGTTTGCCCTCGTGAAGATGTCCGAGTCCGCATCCGGGGCGTCGCTGGTACCCACCTGCGCGATTTCCGTCAAGCGGCTGATTCATGTGGCGACCGGTAGATAGTCTTTTTGAATGCGCGAGGATGGCCCGCCTCCCCAAAATCTATATTTGACATCATCTATAATTCCGACTGGAAGTGCGTTCTGATGCTCGTGCTGTTCAGCCCGTCGCCGCAATCGATCATCAGGGCCTTCCTCGCGAGCAAGGTCCACAACGCCAAACCGATGGAGCGCACGAAGGGGCAGAAGTTCTTCTTCGAGGAGGCCATCGAGGCTGACGCGCTCGACTACGACGCCACCTACTCGGAGTACCGGGAACGTTTCGGAGGGTTGGACTTCCTGGAGGACCAGAAGCTCAACGAGATACTAGAGGATGAGATCTTCTGGGCGTCCAGGTTCAACGCGAGGGACAGGCTGCAGCTCGTCTTCAGCGTGCTGGACCTGATCGAGAGGGAGGGGACCAAGGCATACCTTTCTCAGGCGGCCCCGGAGGCCAAGGAGATGAAGGACCGCGTACGCCGCGTGACGGCGGAGTTCCGGAGGGCGAAGGGGTTCCTGGCGTTCTCCGAGGACGCCGTGAACGAGGTCCTGGTGGGCAGGGGGAGCTTCGAGCACAGGATCATCGACCTCGTCCTCAGGCACTTCGCGAAGAGGAAGCCGGGCTACTCGGTGGTCGTCCTCGACGACGAGCACGCGCACATATGCTTCAACGATCACATACTGAAGGACTCGAGGGGCAGGTTCCCGGAGAAGAAGGGACGGAAGGACGCGAAGAGATACTGGCTCCTGCTGTCTGACCTGAAGAACCTGGAGGCCAAGAAGGACCCGGACTATGACGAAGGCGACCTCCCGAGGAACTACTGGAAATGGGTGTCGGAAGGTACGGAGGTCGTACGCACCTCGGCCGCCAGGACCCTTGACGACTTCGCGTAGCCCTGACGTGCCAGAAACGGGCATCCCTGACCAAGGTTGTGCAGGATGGTGGCCTGGAACGGATGCGCGGAGCCGAGTCGAGCCGGTCAAGTTTATCTACCTCTCACACCTTAGTATCATGCCAGGCATCACCGAGGAGCATGGGCTTTGAGTGAAGGAAAACTCGAAAACGGCTTTGAAGACGAACTCCCAGTCTTCATGGACTTGGTGAGCCATGACATTCTCAATATAAACCAGGCCGTGCTCAGCGCGATCGAGCTGATGACCGAGTCCTCGAAGGCGGACGAGGGGGCTAAGAGACGAGCCAGGAAGGTCGAGTCCCAGATCCGGATATCCACGCAGATATTCGAGAGCATGAAGCTCCTGTGCGTCACGCGCAGAGCGGGCGGGATGCCGTCGGACCCGGTCGACCTGAACGACGCGGTCGAGAAGGCCGTGTCGGAGTCCGAGGAGATGTTCAAGGACAGGTCCGTCAGCGTCGAATTCACGAGGAGCGCGGGTGCCCCGGCCGTAAAGGGCGGGGCAATCGTCAAGGAACTGCTCCTGGATTCACTCATGGGACTCATACAACTGGACAACTCCGAACGCCCGTCGATCGAGCTGCGCGTGGAGAAGGGGGAAGGAGAGGTCTCGCCCTCCTGGGTCGTGGTGTTCAGGGACGAGAACGTCTCGGTGCCCGCTTCTCTTGCCCTCGATTCGATCGGCGAGATGTCGGACGACTCGAGGACAAGGATGGTCAGGCTCGCTGGCCTCGTGCTCGCAAGGGTGATCACGGAGAAGCTCGGCGGCGCTTTCAGGATCGCGTCGAGTGACGAGGAGACAGTGCTGGAGATAGTCCTCCTGGAGGCTGATGTATCATGACAAGCGTGCTGATCGTCGACGACGAGAAACACACCCG
>DUGQ01000085.1 GCA_013331315.1 Thermoplasmata archaeon | reverse complement strand
AAGCGACTACACGCCCTGCTAACGCAGCCTAGGGTATCCGCACCGCCCAGGGCCCGTAGCTCAGCTAGGTAGGAGTATGATGCATTTTCGAAATCGCAGACTCCCTAGAAAGAGCATCTGCCTTTTAAGCAGGTGGCCCGGGGTTCGAATGACTATGCCTCACAGACTAGTCTCGAAAATCCCCGCGGGCCCGCTTGGCGGCGCGCCGAGAGTACCCAAGTCCTGGACGGAGATGAAACCCTCTCATGGATCCGGTCCTGCACTTGCGGGGTGATTTCGAAATGGCTGAAGAGTTCAACGTTCTGGAGCACGAGCTCGTCCCCGAGCACCATCTCCTGCCAGAGAAGGAAGTCGACAAGGTCCTGAAGCAGCTCAACCTAACGAGGGACCAGCTTCCGAAGATAAGGCTGTCCGACCCGTGCATACTCGCGCTCGACGCGATATCCGGCCCTGTCGAGGAAGGAATGATAGTGAAGATCGTCAGGCGGAGCCCCACGAGCGGCATGTCCGTCAGCTACAGGCTCGTGGTCCGGGGGTGAACACATGAGGGAACTAGTTGAGACATACTTCAAAGAGCGGAGCATAGTAAACCATCACATCGCGTCGTACAACGACTTCCTTCCGACGCTGGACCACCCGAACAGCAGGATGCAGAAGATAGTCGATAACGTCCGGGCCTCCCCGGACGAGTCGTACAGGGGGGTCATAAGGCTCGACCCCGACAGGACTGAAGGCAAGATCATCGAGATACGCCTCGGTCGCAAGAGAGACGAGAAGACCGGGCTCATAGACCCCAACGCCAGGCCGACCATCTCGGTGGGCAGGCCGATCATCAAGGAGGCGAACGGGGCGACGCACGCGCTGTATCCCATGGAGGCGCGCCTCAGGAACCTGAACTACTCCGCGCCGATATACCTGGAGTTCACACTGGTGGAGGACGGCATCGAGAGGGAGCCCGAGAAGGTCCACATCGGCGACCTCCCGGTCATGATACAGTCAAAGAAGTGCAATCTACACCGGGACAACATAGACCTCGACAGGGAGCCCACCCCGGAGGAGATGAGCAAGTTCCTCGCCGCGATGGGCGAGGACCTGTGCGATCCCGGCGGTTACTTCATCATCGGCGGGACGGAGCGCGCGCTGATATCACTCGAGGACCTCGCCCCGAACAGGGTGATGGTCGAACTCAACGAGAGGTACGGGACGAGCCTGCACGTGGCCAAGGTCTTCTCTCAGAGGGAGGGCTACAGGGCCCTCACGCTGATGGAGAAGAAGAAGGACGGCGTGCTCGTCGTGTCAGTGCCAGCCGCGTCAGGCCAGATACCGCTCATAGTGCTCATGAAGGCCCTCGGGATGGAGAGCGACGAGGAGATCTACAGGGCGATAGTCTCCGACCCACAGATGGCCAACATCGTCTACGCCAACATCGAGGAGTGTCAGAACAAGAAGCTCTACCCGCCGAACGGGATCTTCACGACCGAGGACGCGATACTGTTCCTGGAGAGGAAGTTCGCGACCGGCCAGGCGAAGGAGTACAGGGCGAAGAAGGTCGAGAGCATAATCGACAGGTCCCTGCTGCCACACCTGGGCGACACCGCCGATGTGAGGCTCAAGAAGGCGATATTCCTCGGCAGGGTCGCGAGGACCATCCTCGAGATGGAGCTGGGCAAGCGGAAGGAGGACGACAAGGACCACTACGCCAACAAGCGTCTCAAACTCGCGGGCGACCTGATGGAGGACCTCTTCAGGGTCGCGCTCACCAACCTGATAAAGGATTTGAAATACCAACTCGAGCGCGGGTATACGCGCAAGAAGGGCCTGAGGGTCTCGTCGGCCATACGACCCGACCTTCTGACCCACAGGCTGCTGCACGCGTTCGCGACCGGCAACTGGGTCGGTGGCAGGGCAGGCGTCTCGCAGCTCCTGGACAGGACCTCCAACATGAGCGCCTTGTCACACCTGAGGAGGGTGACGTCGCCTCTGACGAGGAGTCAGCCGCACTTCGAGGCCAGGGACCTGCACCCCACGCAGTGGGGGAGGCTCTGCCCGAACGAGACCCCCGAGGGTCAGAACTGCGGTCTGGTCAAGAACTGCGCGCTCATAGTCGACGTGTCCGAAGGGACCGACGAGAAGGAGATCATCTGGCTCCTGAGGGACCTGGGCGTGCGCGAGGTCAGCGAGCACCAGACGACCGAGACCAGGGTGTACGTGAACGGTGACCTCATAGGTCTCCACGACAAGCCGAGGGAGCTCGTGGAGGAGATACGCCAGAGGAGGCGTTCCGGCCTCCTGTCCCACGAGGTCAACATCAGGTTCGACCTCAACATGAACGAGATAATCATCAACTGTGACGAGGGACGGCTCAGGAGGCCGCTGCTCGTCGTCCGTCACGGCAGGACCTTGCTCACGCGCACGCACATAGAGGACATGCGCTCGGGCAAGGCGAAGTGGTCGGACCTCATTCGCGAGGGCGTCGTCGAGTGGGTCGACGCCGAGGAGGAGGAGGACTCGTTCATAGCGGTCTTCTCCTTCGAGATCCCCGAGAAGTGTGACCACTGCAGCAAGATCCTCTCGGTCATGGATGTGGACTGGAGGAACCCGGGCCAGGACGGCAAGATAGTGCTGGAGTGCAAGTCCTGCGGCGGCACGATGCAGGTCAGCTCGATGCTGGTGGACGGTCACACGCACCTCGAGATAGACCCGATGGTGATCCTGGGCGTGTGCTCCGCCGTGGTGCCGTATCCGGAACACAACTCGAGCCCGAGGGTCACGATGGGGTCCGGCATGGCCAAGCAATCGCTCGGCCTCAGCTCGTCCAACTACAGGATCAGGCCGGACACCAGGAGCCACATACTCCACTATCCTCAGAAGCCGCTCGTGACGACGAAGTCCATG
>DUGQ01000060.1:8030-11323 GCA_013331315.1 Thermoplasmata archaeon | reverse complement strand
CGTCTCAGGGATGGGCTCGAGCTTCAGAGTCGCCTCCGTGACGACTCCCAGCGTCCCCTCGCTCCCCGCGAGCAAGTCCTTGAGCTTGTACCCGGACGACGTGAAGTGCGCCTTCCGGTGCCCCAGCTCCAATACCTCGCCCGTCCCCGTCACGATCTCCGCGCTCAATAGACAGTTCAGTATCTTGCCGTACCTCACGCCGAACGTGGAGTCGTTGTCGCAAGATATCGCGGCACCGACAGTGCTAGCCCATTTCGACTCCGGCTGATGCGGCAGCCAGAGGCCATACGGGTTGATCGCGTCGTTGACCTCCTGGAGGGTGGCGCCAGCCTGTACTCTCACCGTCTGGTTCTTGGGGTCGACCTCGACGACCGAGTGCATAGTGGTCGTGTCGATGTATATGCCGCCGTACAACGCGACCGCCCCGCCGAGCATGCCCGTGAGTCCTCCTCCGGCCGTGACGGGGACGTCTCTCGCGTAGGCAATCTTGACGATACGCTGCACGTCCCGAGTCGTGCTGGGCAGGACGACCACGTCCGGGGGGCGTATCTCGTCCGAGGTTCTCGGGCTCCAGTCCGTCCCATACACGTAGAGCTCGGAAGGGTCGGTGAGGACCTTCTCACGGCCTATCGCGGTGATGAGTTCGTCTATGTAGGACATCCTGACGGAGTTAGGGTGATGTCTGTACAAAAGCTTGATGCAGGATGGGTCAGGTCCAGTTAATCCGGCTTGCCCGGACGCGAGAAGTCCGAGGACGGCTAGTCCAACAGCGTCAACAGTAGCAGCATCAGCGCAGTCGAGACTACTATGATGAAGACGGTTCTCGCGGATATGGCCAACCTCGCAGAGAAATCGTTCCTGATGAAGTCATCATCTTGACTAGCCGCTCGCGACCAGACCAGCGGATGTATTCGACCTGTCTGTCGAGGTATCCCTCGCATCGTCAGGCCACTACGCGCTGGAACGAGATAAGGGTTCTGTAGGAATGCCTGGTGGCCGAGGCGACGGGAAGAAGTACGTCGCTGTCGTGGCCATCCTTCGGGCAGACGTGACCGCTCGTACGATTCCCGATGACCATCATATGCTATGTTTCGGAGGCGTGAAACATGAGAGTCGAACGTTCCGAGCATGCGGCAAGGGCGATGAGGGACGACGCGGTTGGCAAGGACATCGGCAGAGCCTTCGCCCGCATCATGTCGGATTGTGTTCGCATGAGATCCTCGCTGAGGTGAACAAGCCCAGTCAATCGAAGGACTCAACCCGACGGCGCCGGTGCTCAAGATATCCACTCCTTCCTTGTCGCCCGGGACATACGGAAAGTCCATAGCTCTGAAAACCATCACCAACCCATCACAGACTGATGGTGATCACACATGTCGGAGCAAATGCTCGAGAACGGGCTTCTGTACGGCCTCAAGATGCCGTCGTCGTACACGGCGCTCGAGGAGGCCTCGGTCCGGGCTATCGAGGAGGGCCTCAAGAGCCACCCGAAGGCCCTGAAGATGTTCAACCTGCTGCAGGACGACGAGGAGGTCTCCACCCTGCTGAATCTAGCGAACTTCATCGCCGTGCGCAAACTGGGCTACAATGACCATGGCCCGATTCACGCGAGGATATGCGCGGCGAACGGCGTTCGGATACTGCGGATCCTCTTGGAGAGTGGCGAGGTCAAGATCGATTCCGTGCACGGGCTAGGGATGTCGGAGGACGACGCCTACCTGATAGTCCTCGCCGCGTGCATGCTGCACGATGTCGGGAACGCGGTTCACAGGGATGACCATGAGGTGTTCAGCGTCATGCTGGCGAAGTCCCTGCTCGACAGGCTGCTGCGGGACATATATCCAGAGACTCCGAGGAGGATCGAGGTGATCTCCCAGATCCTCCACGCGCTCTATGCGCACGACCACGGCGAGAACGCGCTCACGATCGAGGCGGCCGTGGTCGTCGTCGCGGACGGGGCGGACATCACGAAGGGTCGGGGTAGGCTGTCGTTCGACCTCGGCAAGCACGACATACACTCGATATCAGCCCTCTCGATAGAGTCCGTGGACATCCGCAAGGGCAAGACGAAGCCTCTGGAGATCCACGTGACCATGTCCAACTCCGCGGGCATCTATCAGGTCCAGGAGACCCTCGGCAAGAAGGTGGCCGCTAGCCCGTTGAAGGACTATGTGGAGATCGCCGCCGACCTGGTCCCGTCGAAGGCGCCGCCCGAACTCAGGATACTGGACCGGATTGTCTTCTCGGACGGCAAGTACAAGAGCATCTAGAGGGAGAACAGCGGGACCGCCGCGATCAGCATCGCCAAGNNGATGCTCCCTCAGGCGGAACTTCGCGACGGCTATCGTGAGCACGGGATAGAGGTTGGTTATCGGTGACACGATCGACACATTCCCGTTCGCGAAGGCGACGTACATCGTGATACCTCCGAGCGCGAGGAATAACATGGACAGCTCCAGGACCCTCGCGTCGGCCTTGGGCATCTCGAACCGACCCTTAGTGGACGACAGCCAATAGGCGAACCACATCCCGGGGCAGACGATCGAGTATACGCCTATGAAGTCGGTCTGGCCGATCTCGGTTATCACACCCTTGGACATCGCGGCCGACGCGCCCCAGAGAAGGAACGAGCCAAGCGCGAAGAGTATCCCAAGCAGCTCGGTCCTCTTGTTTCCCCCGTTCCCCTGGCTGTAGCTGAACACCAGCATCGCCGAGACGACAAGGGCCACGCCGAACCCCTCGGCCACGGACATGTCCTCGCCCAGGAAGATCAGGGCGAGTATCACGGTCCAAGGGGCGTACGCCCCGGCGACCGTGCCGACGATGCTGACCTTGCCACGTTTCAGCGCTTCGAAGTAGGAGATGTACGCCGCGCCCGAGAGTCCCGCTGCCACCGCCGCCTCGAGCCACGCGCCGGTCGAATGGCCAGTGCGCTCGCCGAGGACCAGCCAATAGACGCCCCAGATGACGAGGATGTGCACGCTGAATATCAGCATGTAGTTCGCGGAGGACCCTTCAGTCCTCGTCTCCTTGGCCAGCACCTGCCCGATGCCGTAGAAGAATATCGTCGCGAGGGAGAAGGGCAGCCAGAGGAGCTCCATCAGCCAGTCGTGATGCCCAGGGCGTAGATATACGTTTGTCTATCCTTGGGTCGTCGGGCCGTCGCCCACCGGCTTCTCGAACACGGTCTCGCCTCTGTACTCTATCCTCAGTATCCTGTGGTACGGGATGGACGCCTCGGTCGTGTGGAAGAACCCCTTGCCCAGCTCGACGATCTCGCGCCCCCTGACGCT
>DUGQ01000060.1:0-7846 GCA_013331315.1 Thermoplasmata archaeon | reverse complement strand
GCGAACGACTCCTCCTTGAGCGAGTCGTACCTGCCGGATCCACCTCTGTGCCCATCGGTCAGGCTGGTGACGAGCAGTAGCAGGTTGTCGTCGGTCTTGAGTTCGCGCAGCTTCGCGACCATCTTCACGGGCTCCCAATAGGGCACCCTCGGGTCGTTCATGCCCGACGTGAACAACGCCCGGGGATACTCGCGCCCGTCGATGTTGTCATACGGGGAGTAGGATTTCTGGTACCAGTAGTGTTCCTCTATGGTCGGGTTGCCCCATTCCTCCCATTCCCCGGGGACGAGCGGTATCTTCGGGTCCTGCTGGGTGCTGATGACGTCCACGAACGCGACGTCCGCCACGACCGCTCTGAAGAGGTCGGGACGCATCGTGAGGACCGCGCCAATAAGGAGTCCGCCTGCGCTTCTGCCGCGGATGATCAGCTTCTCTCTTGAGGTGTAGCCTTCCCTGATGAGGTGCTCGGCACACGCGATGAAGTCGGTGAAGGTGGTCTTCTTGTTCAGCATCGTGCCCTGCATGTACCATTCCCGTCCCATCTCGCCGCCGCCGCGTATCTGCGCGAAGGCGCACACGAAACCTCGGTCGAACAGGCTTATCCTGTTCGAGCTGAACGGTGTCGGCGCCTCCTCGAAATCACCATACGAGCCATAGGCTTCCAGATAGAGCGGGTTTCCGCTGCTTCTACCGACGTCCTTCCTCCGGGCGATGAATATCGGGAGCGCCGTGCCATCCGTGGCGTGCGCCTCGATGGTCGAGAGGTCGTACTTCTCGGGGTCGTAACCCGGGACGTCGTCCCTCTTGAGCAGGATCATCTCGCCGGTCCTGAGGTCGCACTCATAGACCGAGTTGGGGACGATCAGTGAGGAGCATGAGAACCTGAAACGGGGAACGGACATGTCCGCGCCGAACATCGGGCTCACGGCGCCGAACTCCACGGGCAGGTCGTGCGACCTCGTGGTCATGTCCTTGAGGTCGAGGACGCCTATCCTGAACAGCCCTCCCTCGAGCTCGATCATGGCCAGGAAACCATCGAACGGCTCGATCCACGATATGGGGTCGCTCGCGCATATGACAGTGTCCCTGCTCGGAACTGCCTCCTTCCAGTTCTCGGCCTCAGGGGACGATTCGTCGACATACATCACCTTGAAGTTGGGAGCGTCCTCGTTCGTGAGCACCAGGAACCTGTCACCCGTGTGCGTGACGAAGTATTTGACGTCGTCCTTCCGCGGCTTGAACATCCAAGGCCTGCCGCTCCCGTCGGACCTGAGGAGCCACACCTCGGACTTCGTCAGACTCTCCGCCGTGATGACTATGTACTTCCTGGACTTAGTCTTGGACAGCCTCAGGTACTCAAAGGTGTGGTCTTCCTCGTGATATATCAGTATGTCCTCCGCGGGATCGGACCCAACGATGTGCTTGAACACCTTGTACGGCCTGTGCACGTCGTCCAGGATGACATAGTAGATGCCGTCCTCCTCCTCGCCCCAGACGATGTCCCATATGTCGTTCAGCCGCNNGAGTCGACCACCTCGCCTGTGGAGAGGTCCTTGACGAACAGGCGGTAGCGTTCCGAGCCGTCCGTGTCGGCGAGGTACGCGCATTTGCCGTGGGACGGGGACATGGCCATGACCTCGACATGGAAGAAGTCGTGTCCCTCAGCGACCACGTTCTCGTCCAGGTACACCTCCTCCTCGCCCTCCATGCTCCCGCGTCTCCTGCAGTGCATCGAGTACTGTTTCCCGCGGGCGGTGCGTTCGTAGTAGAGGTAATCGTCGACCTTCCTCGGCACGGTTATGTCCTCGTCCGGGAACCTGTCTCCCAGCTCGGTGTACAGCTTGGACTGCAGGGGCTCCGTGTGGGCCATGGCCTTGGCCGTGTACTCGTTCTCCTTCAGGACGTAGTCGAGCACGTCAGGGTCATCCCTGTCCCTGAGCCAGTAGTAATTGTCTACCCTTACGTCACCGTGGAGTCTCAGTTCCTTCGGGACACGCTTCGCTGTGGGGGGGAACACGTCAGTCATCTTCTCGTACGAAGCCGATGGCCACCACCTTAATTAACTAATCGGCGTCAACAGGTGTTTTAAGGCAGTTATACCATGGTATCAAGGCTGTCCTGGGGGGTTGAAACATGGACGAGTCCGATAGGGATCGATTCATCGCGTCGTGGAGGAAGTACTTCGGCGGGGCGGAGCTGCCACTCGCCGTGTTCTACACGGATACCAGGCCCGGCGACACTTCCGCGGGTTCGGGTTCCGCAGGATGCGTCGTCCGCGTGCTGTCTTCGGCCAGGGAGGGGAAGACACTTTGCTTCGGCGCCGGGGACAGCTTGTGCAGCGGGGCGAAACGCTACTTCGGCTTCACGTACGAGACCTCCATGCCGGACTTCGAGTACTTCCTGTCCTACGGCATCCCGGACAAGGTGCGGGGTGAGCGGTACAAGAAGTCGCCCGAGATAGTCCGGGAGAGCACGAAACGTTCTCCGTCATTCACCGCGCCCGGGAAGTACATCGTCTTCAAGCGCTGGGACAAGCTCTCCGCCGAGGACGCCCCTATCATAGCCGTGTTCTTCGCGGACCAGGACGTCGTCTCTGGCCTGTTCACGCTGGCGAACTTCGACGAGGTCGAGCCCGATGGCGTGGTTTGCCCGTTCGGGTCCGGTTGCTCGTCGATAGTCCTGCACCCGTATCTGGAGCTCAGGTCCGAGAGGCCCCGGTGCGTGCTCGGCATGTTCGACATATCCGCGCGCCCTTACGTCGGCGAGAACATACTCACGTTCGCCGTGCCGATCACGAAGTTCGAGCGCATGATCGCCAACATGGACGAGAGTTTCCTCATCACCGACTCTTGGAAGGAGCTCTACGGGCGGATGCGGAAGGGATAGCGGGCGCCTCCAGAGATGCTCAGAATTCCTCGAGCTTCTTCTCTATCGCGTCGGCCAGCTCGAGGATCTTCTTGATGTCCTCTTCCCTGGCCGGTCCCTTCACGTCGACCACGCCTATCATCTCGATCTTGGTCCCGCCGAGTATCTCGCCTAGTTGCTTGACGGCCCCTCCGGACCACCCGTGGGACGAGAGCACGGCAGCGTACTTCGTGGGCGCCCTGAGGGTCTTCGCCAGGAGCGCCACGTAGGCCGCGACCGGATGCACGCCTCCCAGTACGGTCGGCGCGCCCAGCACGAGTATCGGCGTGTCGACCAGCTGCTTGGCGACATGCCCCACGTCGGAGGACGAGAGCTCGAACATCTGCACCTCGATGCCCTTGTTGACGAGGGCCTCCTTGAGGACTTTGACCATCTTCTCCGTGCGCCCCCACATGGAGACGTACGCCACGAGGACCTTCCGCCTCATCTTCGCCCCGGCCCAGCTGTCGTAGGCGTCGATGATGAGCTTCGGGTCGCGATAGATGACCCCGTGTGACGGGGCTATGATCTTGGGGTCGAGGGCCTTGACCTTCTCGAGGGCCTTCAGCGCGGGGTTCCTGAACGGCATCATGATTTCGGCGAAGTACAGCTTGGCGAGCTCGAGCGTGTGCCCATCGCCGAACTCGTCGGCGTAGAACTCGCCGTACGCGACGTGCGACCCGAAGAAGTCGCACGGGAACAGCACGCCGTCCTCGGGAAGGTAGGTGAACATCGTCTCTGGCCAGTGGAGCCAAGGCGCGTCGACGAACTTCAGGGTCTTGCCACCGAGGTCGATAGTCGATTCCTCGTTCACGACCATGATCCTGTCCTCGGGGACGTCGAAGTACATCATCGCGTCCGCCTTGCCCTTCGCGCTCGTGAGCAGCGTCGCCTCCTTCGCGACGGTGAGCATCCAAGCGCACGCGTTCGCGTGGTCGGGCTCCGCGTGGTTCATCACAACGTAGTCTATCTTCGCGGGGTCCGTGTGCTGCGATATCTTGTCCAACAGCTCCTGCTCGAACCCGGGGTTCACCGTGTCGACCAGGGCCGTCTTCTCCGAGCCCTTGACGAGGTACGCGTTGTAGCTCGTACCGTGGGGCAGCGGAATAAGCCCATCGAACAACCTTCTGTTCTGGTCCTTCACTCCAACCCAGTACACGTCCGGAGCTATCGTGATCGTTCCCATCGGCGTCTCGGCCATTTCTACCATCTCCAGCGCGTGGAATACCGTAAGGGTTCATATCTTTGTTCCCGTTCCGCCGGATACCAGCGTCCCCGTGACGTAACATTGAAATCGAAGGAACGCTTTGGCCGTCCTGGCGTCTGGAAAGACCGCTCAGCGCGAGCCGGGACCGATGTGACGCCAAGACCGCGCGGAGTTCTCGAGGTGAAAGCACGATGGACCTGAAGTCGAAGATCAAGCGAATCCCCGAATTCAAAGGGGTGGTGTTCTGGGACATCACGCCGCTCCTGAAGGACAAGCACGCCTTCGGGCAGTGCATCAAGGAGCTGGCTGATCACTTCAGGGACCGGGACGTCAACGTGGTCGCCTCGAACGAGGCGCGCGGGTTCATAGTCGGCGCCCCAGTCGCGCACGAGCTGGGAGTGGGCTTCGTGCCCATACGCAAGAAGGGCAGGCTCCCGCCGCGGGTGCACAGCATAAGCTACGCCAAGGAGTACGAGAACGACACGATCGAGGTCAAGGACGACGGGATCGCGCCTGGCGACAAGGTCCTGCTCGTCGACGACCTGTTGGCCACTGGAGGGACCATCAAGGCCAACGCGGACCTGGTCGAGAAGCTGGGCGGAGAGGTCGTGGGGATGGGCTTCCTCGTGGAGCTGCAGTATCTCAACCCCCGCAAGTATCTCGGGGACAAGTACGAGATACATTCGCTTGTCACGCTCGAGACCACGGAAGAGTTCTGAAGCCGAAGGTTCAATTACCTGGCAGTCGTTCTTGAATGACATGGTGTTCGAAGCGCTGAAGGCATCACTGACCGGATCGGTGGTGGTGCAGCGAGGGGACTACGACTACATCGTCAACCCGATCACGGACGGGATACCGAGGGTCGATCCACAGATCCTCAGGGAGGTCGTGGACGCCATGGTGGCGATGGGCAACTTCGACTGCGACGTCATCATAACGGTCGAGGCGTTGGGCATTCCATTGGCAACGGCGCTGTCGCTGAAGACCGGGAAACCGTACGCCATCGTGAGGAAGCGCATGTACAGTCTCCCCGGCGAGGTCAACCTCTCCCAGGTCACGGGTTATTCCAAGTCGACGCTGTTCATCAACGGTCTGAACGCCGGGGACAAGGTGGTTGTGGTGGACGATGTCGTTAGCACTGGCGGGACTCTATGGGCTCTGGTCGACGCCCCCAAGAAAATGCAGGGGCATGTCTCGGATATCCTCGTCGTCGNNTGATGTGACGTGCGTGGGACCCGAATCCTTGCTGGCCTCCGTCATCCTGTCCTCCATGGCCGGGACGGGAGCGGGCTTCTGCACAGGCCTCGTTCCAGGGCTGCACGTCAACAACCTGGCCGCCATCGTCGTGGCCAGCTCGTCCTCCGCCGTAGCGTTCTTCACCCTGTTGGTCGGGAACGACGAGAGTGCCCTGCCCGGCCTGATGGTGTCATGCTTCCTCGTCAGCGCGCTCGTGGCGCACATGTTCTCGGAGGCGATCGTGTCGACCTACCTCGGGATCCCGTCTGGCGACACCGTCTCGCTGTTGCCCGCGCACAGGCTCGCGAAGAGCGGTCTGGGCGCGTGCGCCGTGCGGGTTTCCGCCCAGGGCTCGTTGTTCGGCGTGGTCGCCGGCATCGTCCTGCTGCCTCCGATATGCTTCCTGCTCGGGTCGCCCGTGGACGCATACTCGTCGCTCAAATCGGTCATGGGCGTGTTGGTCGTGCTCCTGTCCGCCGTGCTGTTGCTGTCCGAGGGGGTCAACCGTCAACGCCCTGTTCGCAGGGTCGTGCTCGCCACGGTCTTCTTCACCCTGTCGGGAACGATCGGTCTGATCGTGCTCGACAGCAACTACTTCGCCTGCCAGTTGCCGGACTTTCCTTGGATGGCTCGGGATTTCGTCGGCAGGTCCTCCCTCCTGCTTCCCATGTTCGCCGGCCTGTTCGGAGTGCCCACCGTCCTGCTGAGTATCCAATCAGAGCCACGGATCCGGTCGTCAAGCCGCGCAAGGGGGGACGCGGGAGACGACCTCTCGGTCAAGGCGAGCGCGAGAGACCTTGGGTTCATGTCCCTGGGCGGGCTCCTGGTCGGCTGGATACCCGGCATGACCTCCGGGTCGTCCGCCACTCTGTGCTCCCTCGGGACCAAGAGGGCCCTGCCCGAGGGAGGCACCAACTCCGAGGCGGCGAGGTTCATATGGCTCTACTCGGCCGTCGCCTCGATGGGCGCCGTGCTCTCGGTGGGCGCGCTCTTCGCGATCGCCCGCGCAAGGAGCGGCATCATGCAGGCGGTCGAGTTCTTCTACGGCTCATCGGTCGACGGCATGCTCGACCTCCACTCGTCGGAGCCGCTGGTCGCCCTGCTACTCGCGATGCTGCTCTCGGCGGTGGTCTCCCACGCAGTCATGGTCGCCCTCTCGGGCAGGACGCTTGAGTCAGTCCAGCATATCCTGTGCTCGAGGACGACGGCGTTCGCCTCCCTCGGCTTCGTCGTCTCGTTGGTACTCGTCCTGACGGGCACGCGCGGAGGGCTCATCCTCGTCACCTCGGTGAGCCTCGGCCTCCTGCCCCCGACGCTGGGCCTCCGAAGGATCGACCTGATGGGTTGCATACTCGTGCCGATAGCCGCCACGTTCCTGCTGGGCTGAGAATCCGCGCGCTCAAGCGTTGTCTGGAAAAAGGTGAGGTAGAGAGGGGTTCACGCCTTTCTCCCCCCGTTGAAAATACCAGGCTCCCTTTGGGTCGTGTGGTCGCCCGTCACCCGCCATCCTCGTCGGATGGGGGCCACGGCTCCACGCCGAGTTCCTTGGGACCACCTGCCCAAGGCGGACACCCCTCTACCTTTATCGTTATCTCGTCTCCAGTCGTCTCGTTCGTTATCGTCCAGGCCTCGAGGACGAGCACTCCGTCCTTCTCGTGCAGCTCACCCGTGACATTGATGAGGTGACCGTAGGTGACGGCCTCGTCCGTCACCACGTCCCTGACGGTCCAGTCCTGTGTCTCCCAGTACCACCATGGCCCGAACTCGACATAGTACTCGGTACCGTCCGTCGCGTTGAGGATGAACGCTCCGGCCCTGTCGTCGCACACTTCGCAGTCGCAATAGTCCGTCTCGTTCTCAAGGAACACCTTGCAACAGACGAACTCGGTCACCGTGCCCTCGACTGTGACGATCCTCTCGCCGTCGTCGAAGACGTACTCGTCGAGTGCGATAGCGACGGGTACGGCCGCCAACGCGAGCGCGGCGATGATTATAGCGGGTGCTGCGAACCTAGTTCCAAACACAGCCTTGCTCCCCTTCCCCGTATGCCTCCCTGTTTGTCAGCATCCTATTTAGTTTTTTTGATTACTGACTCCCTCCGATAGGACATTATTAAAATTGATAGAATCAACCCCCTTTCCGGGGGCATTTCCCGAGCAGTTTTTCGCGCGTGTAACCGAAGGGCAGAAGTAGGGTCTCAGCGGCGCGGACGAGCAGCTCGACGTACGCCTCCGAATCGTACTCCGTCACGTCGTCCGCCAACTGCTCGACCCTCACGCGTGTTCGGTCGTCCCTGCTATCACCATCGGTTATCACGTACCGTATTGCCTCCCCCGGGTTGACGTCCTTCCCCTCACGCCTCAGCTGCAGAAGCGCGGCGACGCCGTCGTTGAACTGCTCGTAATCGCCTATCTGCTTCGAGACCCTCCTCCTGAGCAGGAGCTTGTCGACGGGCACCGTCTGCGACCTCGCGGCGTCGACGTAGTCCGACAGCACCTC
>DUGQ01000111.1 GCA_013331315.1 Thermoplasmata archaeon | reverse complement strand
CCCTCCATTATCTTCAGGTTCAGCATCGGGACTGTGCCGTTCACCACGACGTCCACCTTCTTCGCCAACCTCGCGACCGAGGCCATCTTGCCCCCGTCGACTCTCTCGATCGATATCTTGTCGGCGCCCGTTCTCTCGGCGACCTTACGGGCTCCGCTTATTTCGATGTCCGCCAGGACGAGGTCTGAGACGAGATCGCTCCTGGCCAACAGCTGTCCAATAACCTGGCCCACACCACCGCAGCCTAGAACCGCGGCCCTTATCTGTCTGCCCATTGTTTTCGAACCTCGGCTGGATATGCCTAGGGTAAGGGGGCATCATATACCTTTCAGGGGGTGAGGTTGTGGGGAAGGTTGTTATACCCCTTGATGAACTGAGCCCATCCTGGCCAGTATCGAAAGCCGTGTGAATATAATAATCACGGTATTTTTATTCGGAATTCGTATCCTCCGGCAATTAGGCGGAACGAATATTCGTTCCGCAACCCTTCATCCGTCCGATGAATCAGATGAAGCGTACCGATGAGGAGTGGAAGAGCGTCCTTTCCCCTGACAGATATCGAGTCCTCAGGCTCAAGGGGACCGAGCCTCCGTTNNGCAAGCTCCTGCGCGTCAAGGATGACGGAACCTATGTGTGCGCAGGGTGCGGGGCGGAGCTGTTCAGGTCGGACGCGAAATATGACTCTGGAAGTGGGTGGCCGAGCTTCTTCGCTCCAGTGTCCGACGGCGTCATCGAGACGCGCGAGGACAGCTCCCAAGGGATGGTCAGGACAGAGATCGTGTGCGCGAACTGCGGGGGGCACTTGGGTCATGTGTTCGACGACGGGCCGGCTCCGACCGGCAGAAGGTACTGCGTGAACTCCCTGTCTCTGGACTTCAGGGAGGACCGCTGAGCCGTGGCGTGATCAGGGATTCGCCCTCGAGAACATCTGGGAGGTCTCGTCCTTCTCGCACGATTCCCTGAGAATCTGGCCGATGATCACCCCGACGATCCCGCCCAGGAAGAACAGCATCTCCAGGATCACGGTCATGTTCAAGAAGAACATGATATAGAGATCAGGGAACACCACTGCGAAGTCGTAGAACAGGAACGGGGCCGAGTACGCGACGAGAGCGATCAGGTAGCCGATGGCGACGTACAGCATGACGGTCACTATGGCCGCGTCGGTCCTCCTGGTCATGTAGCCGGACGGCATCCCGAAGAGAATGGACAGCAGGAACGCGGCCATCAGGTTCTTGTCCAACGAAGGCGTCGATATGTTCGGGAAGACGAAGTCAAACGACATGAACGCGACCGCGGGCGCGCTGATCGTGGCCAGGACGAGTATCCTCACCCAGTCGTCCCGCCGCAGCCTCACTGGTACTCACCCCCCACGTACCTCTCGTCGATCCTCACCATGTCGTTCAGATAGGTCGTCTTGTAGTACTGGTAATCGTGCTGGTAGTCCCCGAGCCATCCCACGACCCTGAAGTCGTGATAGTACCCTATCGTCTCCAGGGTCGTGGTGACGCCCTGTGACGACCAGTAGTCAGCGAACCCCTGCAAGTCCTCTATCTTCTCGGGGTCGGACACCAAGGTCGCCATCTCGAACTCCATCTCGGCCTGCGGTCCCAGCTCCGAGTACTCAGGGTCGACCCCGTATCTGTTGAAGAGCGGGATGTACGAGATGTCCTGCCCCGACCCGTTCACGACCTTGACGTTCCAGCTGACGCTGGACATGGTGATGTACTGGTTCGACGGATTCGCCAGGGTTATCGACAGCGATATCCTCAGGGAGCCGTTCTCGAGGAACTCGGCACCTTCGATGGCTCCCGTCAACTCCACCCTCTGCTTCGCGTCCATCACGCCGACGTATGTCATCGTCGAGGCTATCAGGGCACCCGTGAAGAATACTGCCGCTGCGATTGAGAGTCCGGACACGAACCATCTCTCGCGAAGGTCACTCCGTATCGACACCGCCGCTCACCCTCTCAGCAGTCTCCTGCGGTGAAGGGGCCGCAACCTGGTCCTTGTAGAGGAGGCATGCGACCATGTGCCCTCCACCAACGTCATAAAGCGGTGGGTCCTTGCTCTTCGTGAACCTGACCGCGACTACGTTCCTGGCTCCCTTTGCCTTCTTCCACTTGATGCCCGAGATCATCCTGCCGAAGTCCTCCCCCGCCTTGTCTGTCTTCTCGAAGTAGGACCGCAGCGCGGACTCGAGTCTCTTCCAGTCTTCCTCCGTGCCCATCACTCGGACCCTGGCCTTCCTGCCTCTGACCTCTACCGGGAACAGGCGGCTGAAGAGCCTCTCATCGCCCATTGCGCACTTCTCGACGTGCAGGGCGACGTCGTTGGCGACCTCCTTCGCCGGCTCCTTGGCGTTGCGGCATGTCACTACCACGCTTCCTCCGCCTTCCGCCGATATGCTCCGGACTCCCTTGAACTCCGGCCGGTTCCTCCTCTTGTGATGCCTGACGTAATCCTCTATGAATGCCTCTACGACCTTGGCGTTCTTCTCCCCCTCGCCGACGGATATCCTGAGACGGTTGCCATCCTGTTTCATGTCGGATATGATCCCGTGCATCGGATGGTCGGCCTCCCTGAAGGTCACGGTCGACTCCAGCAGGGAAAGCAGCTCGCACGCCACCTCCTCGTCCGTTATCGTCGTCGGCTGGCACCTGATCTCAAGATATCTGTCGGCCAGGACCGAGTCGACCGACTCGACGGCCTGCGCGATCGGATGCTGTTCCTTCGCTCGTTCCACGATGTCCTTGACCGTCGCGATCACGCTCGCCGTGTCTGCGCCGTCCCTCAGCTTCATCTGTAGTATGAATCCCCCGGGCTCCATCTGACCCACGGAGTCACCCAGCACGGTCCCTTCCCTCATGAGCCCCTGTCTCTCCAGCCAATCCATCATGTCGACGGCCTGCCAACCGCAGTCCTTGAAAGCCTTCGGGCATCGGGGCCTGAACCGGCAGCCGAGCGGGACGTTAGCCGCGCTCGGGACCTCTCCTTTTATCTTTATCCTGCCGTGCTTCGCGTCAGGGTCTGGGACCGGGACCGCCGAGAGAAGGGCCTGCGTGTATGGGTGTTTGGGCTCGAATATGGCGGTCTCGGTGTCGGCGAGTTCGACGACACGCCCAAGATACATGACGGCGAGCCTGTCGCTCACGTATCTCGCGACGGCGATGTCGTGGGTTATGAACAGGTAGGGTATGCCGTACTTGTCCCTGAGGTCG
>DUGQ01000048.1:2507-2783 GCA_013331315.1 Thermoplasmata archaeon | reverse complement strand
GTGGCAGGCTCAAGGAGATTCGGTTCGAGAACTACGACATCCTGATATCCAACTCGAAGAACGTGGTCATCGCGGCGATCATATCGACGAAGAAGCCCGAGAAGCTCAGGGTTCAGTTGAAGGAGGTCACGGACGAGATCGAGGAGCGGTACGGCGCCAAGCTCACGAAGTGGTCCGGAGACAGGGCTGACATCGCCGACGTGGACCATGTCATGAAGCAGCTGATCACGGGCAAGTACAGGCGTTGAGTGGCTGGCGCTGTCGCGCTTGGGGATA
>DUGQ01000048.1:276-2439 GCA_013331315.1 Thermoplasmata archaeon | reverse complement strand
TTGTAAGGTTTATAATCCACCTGGAGCCTATTGCGCTCAGGATGGAGCTCCGCGAGATACTCAAGAAGGTCGTATTACTGGGAGACGGCGGCGTAGGCAAGACCTCGCTCATCGCCCGGTACGTCATCGACAAGTTCGATGACAAGTACATAGCTACCATCGGGACGAAGGTGTCGAGGAAGGACATCCAGGTCATCAAGCCGAACCTCATAATCAACGTGAGGCTCATGATATGGGACGTCCTCGGCCAGAAGGAGTACTCGAAGATACGTGCGGCGAGCCTGAGCGGAGCTCAGGGACTGATACTCGTCGGCGACTTGAGCCGCCCCGTGACGGTGGACAACCTCACGGAGTTCTGGCTCAAGGAGGCGGAGGTAGTCGTGGGCAAGGTCCCGACGGTCCTCGTGGGGAACAAGGCGGATCTTGCGGACAAGGCCAAGATGACTGCCACGGTGCTCGAGTCCCAAGGGCAGAAGCTGGGCTTCCCGACATTCCTCGCCAGCGCGAAGACGGGCGATAACGTCGAGGATATATTCACCGCGCTGGGGGAGGCCATGGTCGCGGACGTCGCCGCGCCTACTCCCAAGGGCCCGGACGAGCCGAAGACGCTCGCCGAGGTCGTCGACTTCATCGTCCAGGACTTCTGCGCTCAGTACGGCGACCTTGAGAAGGCCATGCTCATCGTCCAGCACCAGTTCCAGGAGGCTGGGATAGACATCCGCAGGCCTCACCGGGAGGCCGTCCTGCAGGCCCTGGACGGCCTGGCGCGTGCCGAGGAACTCTCCCTGTCCAAGACGGTGGCGATGGTCAACCTCGAGGAGCGGAGGAAGATGGTCGTCCTGGCGAGAGACTGAGACCTCCACAACGTTGAGGCCCTTCGTAGATTCCTGTCACAGGTTACGCGCTTGTTCGTCCTTGTGCCAGATGATGACGTCGTGACACATGAGACACACCAACCTGATGCGTCATAGGCCAAAGTTTTATTAGCCCGGCGTTATCCCGTTCACGGAATGAAGGTCCACTGTATCGCGGGTGTGGCCTACGACAGCAACGTGTATCTGCTGGAGGACGACGATCCCGTAGTGGTCGACGGCGGAACCGGTAGGTACATAGACTCGACCCTGGAGGAGATAGCGAAGATCGTGCCCCTCGAGAGCGTCGGGCGGATCGTGCTGACTCACTCGCACTACGACCACATAGGAGGTGCGGCGGCGATGAGGAAGGCCACGGGCGCGACGATATACCTTCACGAGGCGGAGGCCGAGCCTCTGCGGGCAGGGGACGTGTCGTTGACCGTGAGCAGCATGTTCGGCAAGGGCGTGGGAGACATCGACGTGGAGCCTCTCAGGGAGGGGCAGACGATCAGGTGTGGCCCATGCGAGCTTGAGGTGCTGCACACGCCTGGCCATTCCCCCGGGAGCCTATCGCTCTTCGACAGGAAGGCCAAGGCCGCCATTGTCGGCGACACCGTCTTCTGTGACGGAGGGGTAGGAAGGTGGGACCTTCCAGGCGGGAACCTCGGGCAACTGAAGTCCTCGCTGGAGCGCTTGAGAACGCTGGGGATGAAGAGCATGTATCCGGGCCACGGGTCGTATGCGGAGGGAGACGCCGAATACCATCTGGGGCTGTCGACAGAGTACATACAAGGGGCGTACTGATGAAAGTGATCAAGTGTGCGAGCAGCAAGGATGTGTGCAAGGACTGCCAGATGTCCGAAGCCGACCTCGGCGAGGTGGTGGCCGTACTCAAGGCCGGGGACCTCGTCGTCTATCCGACGGACACTCTATACGGCATCGGGGCCGACCCGTTCAACGAGGCCTCGGTGAAGAAGGTCTTCCTCGCCAAGGACAGACCTTTCGACATGCCTCTCTCGATCGCCGTCAGCAACGAGAAGATGGTAGAGAGCGTTGCCGTGCTGAACGACAACGCGCGGAAGCTGATAAGGAGCTTCCTGCCCGGCGCGCTAACCATAATGCTCACTAGGAAGCCGACCATTCCCGACATACTCACCTCTGGACAGAACCAGGTCGGTATACGAATACCGGATCACCCGCTCGCCATAAGGATCATCGACAGGTTCGGCCCGATCACCTCCACCAGTGCCAATCTGCACTCCCACAAGGACCCGGTGGATTCCAAGTTGCCCATGAAGGACCTCAAGAA
>DUGQ01000048.1:0-249 GCA_013331315.1 Thermoplasmata archaeon | reverse complement strand
GAGGAAGCGCGTTACAGCTCGTGGAGGATATCGAATCGTTCATCCGGTCGAAGGGGGCGCAGTGCGCTTTCCCCGTCAACATCGGCGTGAATGAGATCGCAGCCCACTTCACTCCGTCGCAGGCGAAGGACATCAAGTTCCTCAACGGGGATGTCGTGAAGGTGGACATCGGCGCGCACATCGACGGTTACCCGGCAGATACAGCTGTCACCGTAGAGGTGGGGACGAAGAACCACTCCTCTCTGATTG
>DUGQ01000223.1 GCA_013331315.1 Thermoplasmata archaeon | reverse complement strand
CTGCCGTCGTCCTTGAGCAGGCCCGTCACGGAGGTCTTCAACATCAGGTCAGCTCCCGCCTTCACGGCGTTCTTCGCAAGGAGCTTGTCGAAGAACACTCGGTCAAGGACTATGCCGACCTCGTTTCCCGCCATCTTCTCGGACAGGTAGAACGGCGTGCCGTTGGGCGATATGATCTTCGCGCCCTTCACCTCGCAGGCGACGCTCTTCGAGTCCAGCTTCAGATCCACCGAGTCAAGCCAAGCGCGGGAGATGCCCTCGCCGCATCTCACGGGCGAGCCGATCTCCTGGCGCTTCTCCAGCATCAGGACGCGAGCGCCGTTCTTGGCAGCCCACCTCGCAGTGGACGAGCCCGCTGGCCCCGCGCCGACTACCACGATGTCGTAGTCGTTCATCTCAGTCGCCTCCGCTCATGGATATCGCGCCCACGGGGCAGACCTTGACGCATCGCTTGCACAGCGTGCACCCGTCTCCGAACTGGAGAAGGACCTCGTTCAGGTATATGGCGTTCGCAGGGCATGAGCCCACACAGGCCCCGCAGTGAAGGCACTTGGCTACGTCAACCTCAAGCTCATCAAGCTGATCCTTGGCCATCTGTCGTCACCTCTACGTGAAATCGTCACCGTGCCTGCGTCTCCACTCGTCCAACGGCATCGAGAACCTCTTCTCGACGTCCGTCCTGTACACCGGGCCGGAGTTGTACGCGCAGAACGGGATTATCTTGCCATCGGGGGTGGTGTAGTGAATCATGCACCTCTTGACCCGCTCGACGTCGTAGTTGTACGAGTCCATGAAGTGCATCGCGCCCACGTACATCATCTGCCAGCTGAACTTCGCCAGCTCGGACTTCGTCTCCTCCGAAAGGACGCCTCTCATCGATTTCAGGAACTGGACCGAGCTCATCCCGTCCGGAAGCTCGTCCTTCTTCAGGTACTTCTTCAGCAGGCTGAAGGCCTTCACCTTGCTCAGGGCCTTGACCTTCTTTCCCTCGGTCTTCTTCGCGAGCTCGTACATCTCGTGGAAGAGCGGTTCGACTTCGACGAACCTGGTGACCGGGACTATGTTGTCTGGGTCCTTGACGAACATGTAGGTGGCGATACCACAGTGGACATGCGTCGTCAGTGTGACCTTGTGGTCACCATACAGCGCCTGCCAGAGCTCGGATATCGCCGAGACGGTGGGCACCGGGTACCAGTCGGTCGTCTTGATCTTGCCTCCAGACTGCCGCTCCATGTCCTTCGCGAGGTCGGGAAGGGTGTACCTCCCCTTTTCCAGCTCCTCGTTCGTACATCTACCGGTGAACGCGACGGGCTGGTAGTTCACGCCGCGGACGACGTCCCTGTTCTGGAGCGCGAACTCGAGTATCGGCCAGACCTGGTCGTCGTTCACCCCCTTGACGATGGTCGGGACGAACACGATCGACGAGTGCCCCTTGACCTGCCTGAAGTTCTCGATGACCTTCTTCTTCGTGTCGAGCAGGTCCCTGCCTCTCGCTCTCTGGTATATCTCCGGCCTCATGCCGTCGAACTGCAGGTAGAGCGTGTTCAGGCCGGCCTCGCTGGCCTTCCTGCAGAAGTCCACGCTCTCGGCGAACTTGATGCCGTTAGTCGCCGCCTGGACCTGGGCGAACCCCATCTTCTTCGCGGCGGCTATGATGTCGATGAACCTAGGATGGATGGTGGGCTCCCCACCTGAGAACTGGACCGCTGGACACGGGACCGGCCTCTCGTCCCTCACGACCTTGAGCATCTTCAGGATGGTGTCGTAGTCGGGCTCGAAGACGTAGCCCGCCGCGTTCGCGTTGGCGAAGCATATCGGGCACTTGAGGTTGCACCTGTTCGTCAAGTCGACGTTCGTCAGTCCGGTGTGACTGAGATGGAGGTCACACAGCCCGCAGTCGAACGGGCACTGTTTAGCATCCTTGATCGCAGGATTCTCGACGCCAACGCCGTCCTTCGCCCAGGATTCAACGCGCAGGTACATCTCCACATCGGACCACACGACGTCGCTGAACGCGCCGTGCTCAGGGCAGGACTTCTCCATGACGACCTTGCCGTCCTTCTCCTTCAGCGTGGCTCCAATGACTTTCAGGCACTCCGGGCATAGGCTCTCCGTTGCCTTCGGAAGACCCAAGGGTATCGCGCTCTTTCTGGTAAGCATGAGTGATCCCTGTCCTCAGCGTTTATTCTTACAGAATGATTTAAATGTTATGTAGCTCATGTAGCTACAAATGGACCTGAAGTCACTCGCCTCAATCACGGGTCGGGACCCGACCGAACTGCTTGACGAGTACGCCAAGATATCTGGTACTCTCTCGAAACTCGGGCTCTCCGAGTACGAATCGAGAGCGTACATCGCCCTGGTCGCGACGGGCTCCACAACTCCCTCCTTTGTAGCTGAGATTGCACAGATTCCGCGAACATCGGCCTACAAGACTCTCGAGAGCCTCGAGCGCAAGNNTCAGATTCCGCGAACATCGACATACAAGACCCTCGAAAGTCTCGAGCGGAAGGGCTATGCCCGCTCGACGGCTGAGCGGCCCCGCACGTTCGCCGCGACGGACCCGTCCACGCTCGGCGAGTCCCTCGCATCGGAGGTGAGAGAGACCTTCCAGAAGATAGAATCGATCAAGGACATCATCTCCGAGAGAGGCGTGCCACAGCTCGTGTACACCATACTCGGCAGGGACAGGGTGATGGAGAAGATAGGGGAGATGCTGGACAAGTCGGAGCGCAGCTTCGTCATATCCTCCCCCTCGGTGGCGGAGTTCAGGAGGAATTTTGGCAAGAGGTTCGCCAACGCTTTCTCGAGGGGCGTCGAAGTCACGATCATCACGAGTCCGTTCGTCAAGGTGCCCAAGAAGGCAAAGGCGGTAAGGAGGGAGGGGCTGATCGCCACGGACGTCATTTCGGACGGGAAGATGGCGCTCCTCGCCGCGCCGGACCTCTCGGCCTGTGGCTACACGGACAACGAGGCGCTCTCCGCCCATCTGCAGGAGTTCCTGCGGATCATGAGCGAGAGCGACGCATATTGAACTTCCAGGACGAGTCGTCCTTCTTCTTCGACTCCGCCTTTATTATCGTGCGGATCAGGAACGGCGCGTAGAGCGTCGTCGCGATCGATACGATCACGATGACCGAGTACGTCTCGGAGCTGATGGTGCCCATGCTCAGGCCGATCATGGCGACCACGATGCCCACCTCACCCCTTGGCACCATGCCAGCGCCGACGATCAGAGCGGTCCTCTCGCCGCGGGTGGCCGCTCCCGCGGCGCATCCGACCAGCTTGCTCAGGATCGCCACGACGGTCAGGGCGATAGCGAGCGGGGCGACGGTGGTGATGTCCGAGAAGTCGACCCTCGCGCCCATGACGACGAAGAAGAATGGTACCAAGAGTATGTTCAGGGGCTCGAACTTGTGTTCCAGCTCATACGTGTCCTTGGTGTCCGAGAATATCAGGCCGGCGAAGAACGCCCCTATGATTGCCGCGAGCCCAACGAACGACGCCATCGCTGACAGACCGAATACGACGACCAGGATGATAACGAACGGGGCCTCCTTCTGTACCAGCTTGTCCAGCCAGCTATCCCTCTTGAACGCGTGAGTCTTGTAGTGAATGGTCCAGCTGCCGTCGACCGCGCGGTCGTGCCTTATCTCCCGCTTGCCCGACGCGTAACGGACCATCCGAGTGCCCAGGATGACGACTATCGCGACGAAGCAGACCGCCTCCGCGATTATGATGACCACGTCTATGCCACCGAGGGAGGCGCCCGCGGCGGTCCCGCTGACCAACGTTAGCACTATCATCGCCAGGATGTCGTCCACGACCGCGGCACCGAGGATTATCTTCGCCTCCGTGGTCGCTATCATCCCTAGGTCCTGCAGGACCCTGGCTGTGATGCCAACGCTGGTCGCCACCAGCGCCGCCGCGATGAACATCGCCTCGGTCGAGTTGAAGGCGAGCAGAATGGACACGTAGTATCCCAGAACGAACGGCGCGACCACGCCCAGGGCAGCGACGGATGTCGCGATGAGGCCCACCTTCTTCAGCTCGGACAGCTTCGTTTCCATGCCGACTGAGAACAGAAGGAACGTCGCGCCCAGTTGCGCCAGAACGTCGAAGAACGAGTGCTCCTCGGTTATGAGATTGAACACCGTCGGCCCGAGGATCACACCAGCCATGAGCTCGCCCGTGACAGCGGGCAGCTTGAGACGCTCGGTGATCTCCCCGCCGATCTTCGCGGCTAGGAAGGCGACGAAGATCAGCACTAACGTCTCTTCAGTCTCCAACGCATCCCATCCGAGAGTTGAATGCAATAGTCGATATAAAAGTTTGAGCCCAGCCTAACGCCTGACCCACACCCTGTCAGCGCATGCTGCATGTAGCTGCAACCGACTACAATCAGGACGAGTGATTGGGCCTCGGGATGGCTTTGAGCAGGTTCGATGATGGCCGCGGTGGGGAACTGAGACGTGGCCCCGGTCTGTGCAGAGACACTTCGGCGCAGGTCTCGTTCTCCGTCATCGCCACTGTGCTGCTGCTCTCCACCGTTGTGGCGGGGGCGTACCTGGCGAAGAGGGAACTAGACGAACTCTCGGATGAGCAGCGCTCCCGTCTCCTCGACGAGATGAGGGCGTCCGTAGCCGATATCGTGCTGGAGTTGTCGCTCTGTGCGGCCGCAAGAGCGCAGAGGGTCGTCTCGGGTTGGGACGAGTTCCCGGTGAACAACACGGAAGTGTCAAAGGCGTTCTCCGATTCCATGAAGGAGTACATCGCCTCGTCTTTTCCCCGGCTATCGGCGACATTCGAGCATGATGTGAGCAACTGGACAGGTGGGCTGCATTTCATCGAGATGAACACCGTCTCTCTCACGTCGTCAGACGACCTGGACAACTCCACCGTCGAGCTTGAGGGGGCGGAGATGGAGTACGCTGAGACACCGCCCGCGGGTGACGAGGTACTCGCACAAACCAGCGTGACACCTTACTACCTTGCCGTCGGCAACTTCACGGTGGTGGTCACGAACGGAGTCGACGTCGTCTCGAGCGTCGAGTCCTTCGACAGGGCGGTCGTCTCCGCACTGCCGTTCGTCGAGTCTCAGTTGAGAGCGTTCGAGACAGCCGCCTTCGGAGAGGTGTCGGACCTCGGCAAACTGGTGTCGTGCATGCTCACGACGCTCGCGCAACTACGAGTCCTGGAGGGCTACGGCTCCCCGATGTACTGCGACGGAAAGGACACGAGCGAGATCTTGTCCCCGGAGGACGTGTATCGCGCCGTGCAGGTGGCCCTTCTGCTCGAGCAGGCGCGCCTCTTCAGGGACGTCGACGAGGACTACGCCGAGCAGGTCGCGTCGGTCTGCGAGGGGGGAGAGCTGGGGCTGAAGGCCCTCTTCGGAGACGTCCCGAGGTATGCCGATTCTGCGGAACTGTTCCTGTGGTTCCTCGGTCGGACGGATCCAGCCATCGAGCCCAGGACGCTGATATTCAACGCGATCAACGGCGTCGCGGACCAGCTGGTGGTGAAGGTGATGGAGTACCTGGGGTGGCTCGGCGTGCTCGACGCCGTCGATGGCGCCCTCAGGACGGTCGCTGACTCGGTGGACTCGCTCATCGCGTATCTCACCGGTGAGGACAAGAGGCAGAAGGCCGTCGCGGAGTGGATAAGGAACACGATGCGCTCCGCGTACGTGAAGGAAGACGTCTACTCAGGATTGTTCTCCCTCCCCGCGGACTGCTGGGCGTTCGTGCCTGAGAGGACCTACTTCGTCGAGGACGCCTCAGGCGCGTTGCACCCCGTGTGGGTTGGCAACTACTCGGCGCCTATCGACTTACCCACGTACGACCTCTTGGAATCGGAGGCGTGGGGAGAGCTCTACGACGAGTTCAAGAGCCACCAGCAGACGGCGAGAGACCTCGTGTACGACGGCATCCGGAGGCTGGCGTACGACGTAGCGACCCTGACCAGCTACGAGATGGAATCGTTCGTCATCGACCCGTTCGACGGGGAGGACCTGTTCTCGACCCTGGCTGCGGCGTCAGGCGCGGTGAGGCTCGTGGCCGAGGAGGAGAGGCTGTCGGAGGCGGTGCAGGACCTCCCGATGTTCTCCTCGCAGTACGAGATGGCGACCGCCGTCTCCGAATTCGCGTGGTCGAGCGTTCCGACCTTGTTCGGCCCGGGATTCCAGGAAGCGGCGTTCACGGACCTCGCGGCGACCCTCCTCGCCGACGCGAGGCACTCGTTCATACCAGACCTGATAGTGCCCGTGGAGCAGCAGCTTGCTGACATCGTGCGCTCAGACATCGAGAACGACATCACCTGGGGAGCGGCGGCGGGCGTTCTTGACGCGGTTACCTACGCCGAGAGGTTCTACCTGAGGATCTTCGTGAGCGCCCTCAACCAGTCCGTCACGGTGATGGACGACGGCTTCGCGGGGCCGATAGTCGACGGCCTCGCGACGCTACTCGTCGAAGGGAGCGACAGCTACCCTCCGCTGGCGCGCCTCGCGGAGGAGGCGCTGGCCGCGTCCGCAAGGGCGCTGCTGGCCCAAAGGTCGTTCAGCGGGCAGAAGCACCTAGTCTACCTGGACCTCGGAGGCGAGTTCGACTTCTGGGAGGGGAACCTCACGTCAGCCCACGAGGATGGCTCGGTCCTGACAGAGGAGGTCGAGGTCGTCATCGCGGGGGGGATGGACCCGCTTGTCGTCGTGCCAATCCAGGCTGGGGCCGAGGACAGAGGGCTGGGGAACCTGATCCCATGCGACGAGATGCTGATCCAGGTCCGCGCGCCATGGGAGTTCGACCGGGACAGATCAGATTACCCCAACACGCATCTCACGTCCGTCGTGTCCGCCTCCGCAGCGCCTTACTCCACGCAATGGATGGTCGCAGTGCGTGGCCAACTCGACATCACCTTCGACGCCGACAGCACGGCCCTCGTGACGGCGTACTCGGACGACCAGGCGTCGTCGTCGAGGTCCATAGGCATCGACCTGTGCCTGCCCGTGGTGGTACACTCGCCGTCCCCTCTCTCGGGAGTCGAGTACAACCCGACGAACACCATCCTGTCGGATGCCGTCGCCGCGGCCCGGGCCTTCTGCGACATCGTCTGGGACAAGCTGGAGCCCGTAGTCTGCTGGGCGAAGCGTGGCTTCGAGAGGGTCCTCTGGTTCCTCCAGGACTTCTTCGACGTGGTGAACGCCTTCGCCGCGAGGCTGGTGAAGTGTCTCGCGACCGGACTCCAGTCCCTGGTCGAGACTCTGCAGGAGTACATCACCAAGTTCGCAGACTCAGTCCTGGGGAAGGCCGTGAAGTTGCTCATAGACATGACGGGAACGATCGAGGTCCAGATATCCCTGTACGGGTTCACGATTACTATACAGACGAACCTCCCGGATCTGCTCTTCAAGGATGCGCGCGACCTCCTGCGGATAATGGTCCACACACGGCTTCTCGGACCCGGTCTGACTTTCGGGGTGAGGGTCGCGAAGCTCTCGGACGGGAGGTATGACCTCATAGTCAACGGGACGCTCGTGACGGAGGACTTCACAGCGGAGGTCGTCGTGGATCCGCTCATGCAGGTCAAGAGACGTCTGGTCGAGATGCACCTCATCGCGAAGACCTGGAGGCTCGACCTCTGCATACCCGAGGTGGAGCCG
Source organism: Thermoplasmata archaeon (assembly GCA_013331315.1). Lineage (GTDB taxonomy): Archaea > Thermoplasmatota > Thermoplasmata > UBA10834 > UBA10834 > UBA10834 > UBA10834 sp10834u. The sequence goes on along the minus strand of DUGQ01000223.1, from coordinate 3,058 downwards.
TACGATGTCGCGGGAGTGAGCACCTCGGACCTCCCGGGCGTCGGGGCCATGCTCTCGAACATACCGCTGCCCCTGCTCGGTCTGTCGGCATCGGTCGAGCTGGGGATGAAGGTGAAGTACTCCCCGCCCTTCCCGACCGACGTCGTGGTGAACGAGTTCGAGGCCAACCCGGCCGGGGACGATTCTGGCAAGGAATGGGTCGAGCTGTACAACCCGCTCTCGCACAGCGTGGACCTCACGGGATGGGCCGTGGAGACCACCCACGGAGGGACGTGCTCGATGCGGCTGGAGGGAGCGATTGCGCCCAGGGGATACGTCGTGTTCTTCTTCCCGGACACGTCGATAGACAATGGCCAGGCCGGCGAGCCGTTCAACGACGGCGACTCGCTCGTCCTCGTGGACGCGGGGGGACAGGTGGTGGACGTGACTCCTGTCCTGAGCGACACGGCGAACGACGGCAGGACGCACCAGCGCAACTGGGACGGGGGGCCGAAGTGGTACCTCAGGCCCGGCACGATGGCGGACTCGAACGGCGTGCCCGTGTTCCTCGCGACTGCAGACTACATAGCGAAGGCGCTCTTCGAGGCGGTCCGCGAGGCATTCGAGGAGACGAAGACAGCGGAGGTGACCGCGTCCATCGAGTTCCTGCAGCTGCTCGGGAAGAGGATCATCGACAACTTCGTGGACAATCTGCTGGACATCGTGAAGGAGGTGGTGCACGAGGTCGTCTTCTACATAGAGGTCACGCTTGAGGGCGCGTCGGGCGTCGCCGGGGGCGGGTTCAGGGTGTCCTTCGTGATCAAGGGCGAGGCCATTGCTGAGCTGCTCAAATGGCTCGTCAAGAGCCTGGCGACTTACCTGGTCAACCTCGGCAGGATGTCCAACCCCGTCGCGTACCCTCCCAGCCCGGACGGGTTCTTCGCGAATATGCACCTCAGGCTGGAGGTGTTCTTCTCCGTGGGCATGCCCAGGATGCTCAAGGCGCTGGGCGGTCGGGTGGACGAGTCGTTGCGGGTGTCGGCGACGGCCTCGGTAGCGCCGAACATGCCCGCGGTAGGCAAGCTGTTCGGCAGGGACTGGGGCACATGGGCGGTCGACTTCGGACTGTGCATCGAGGGCATCCCGCGGGAGGTCGTGGGGAGCATGATGCTCAAGGCGTCCGGGGACCTGGTGGACGTCTGGCTAGTGCGCGCGAGGGCGTACGGCGTCTGACCCGCGTTCGAAACAAATAAGTGCCGAATCGCCATCAGTGAGAGCGTGCCCGCATGGAGGCCATAACACAGTCTCTGATGGACAGCTTCACCGCGCTCCTGGACTCGTTCTGGTTCGAGCTCACGTTCCTGCTAGTCGTGGCGCTGTTCGCGGGATTCCTGTTCGCCAGGTTCGGGCAGCCGAAGGTCATAGGCTACATACTCATAGGGGTGATCATTGGTCCGAGCCTCCTCGGGATCATAAGCGCATCCGACGACGGCACCGGACCTGGTGACGGCACCTCCGATGTATCCCCGCTCCCAGAGACGATCATGATGCTCGCGGAGCTGGGGTCTCTGGTGCTGCTGTTCATGGTAGGCCTGGAGTGCGACCTGCGGGAGATCTACACGCGCAGGTCCGTGAGCATTGCCTTAGGAGGAGTGGTCGTCCCCTGGGTCGGCGGCTTCGGAATCGCTCTTTGGGCCGGTTACGACATAGAGGCCGTCTTCATAGGCGCGACCCTGGTCGCGACGAGCGTCGCCGTGACGGCCAGCGTGATATCCGAGCTGGGGCTAATAGGCGGACACATATCGAACGCCATCGTCGGGGCGGCGGTCGTGGACGACATCCTAGGCATGATAGTCCTCTCGATATCCAAGGGCATGTCCGGAGGGGTCGGCGTGGATGCCCTGGGCCTCGTCGCCCTGGTCATAGGGGCCGTCGTGTTCGTCGTCGTCGGGGCATGGATAGGGACCAGGTTCCTCGTGAGGCTGGTGTTCAACGTCCAGATCAGCGGCTACAAGCGTAAGTTGCCCCTGAGCGGTTTCACGCTCGCCCTCGCCATCGCGTTCCTGTACTCCTTCGTGGGAGAGCTCATAGGCATATCTGCTATCGTCGGGGCCTTCGTGGCCGGGACGGTGTTCGCCGGGTCCGCCCTGAGGGACGGCATCAGGAAGGGCACGCAGTACCTGGAGGCCTTATTCGTGCCGTTGTTCTTCGTCTCCCTCGGAGTCGTGGTCGATGTGGGGGCGATGCTGGACACGATCGTCCTGGGCGTGAGCTTGACAGCCGTGGCTATAGCGACGAAGGTAGTAGGGTGCGGCCTCCCGGCATGGCTCGGAGGCATGAGCAAGTGGGACTCCATAGCCGTCGGGGTGGGCATGACGCCCAGGCTGGAAGTCGCACTCGTCATCGCGTATTACGGACTGTCCACGGAGATAATCGGGCCCGAGCTGTACTCGGTGGTAGTGTTCATGGGATTGGTGACCGCGATCATCTCAGCGCCGATCCTGAAGGACGTGCTCAGGCGTGGAGGCTACAAACTAGAAGGTGTGTGAAAAATGCACCGCTGTGCCGGGTCACGTCTCGGCTTCAGCGTATCCTTCGGAGTGTCCCCTGCCGTTCAGGACCGCCTCGCCGTCCGACGCCTCAGGGCCGCGCTTGCCAAGGGCTAGCAGGAAGGCCCTCCCGAAGGCTATGGCCGAGTCTGTATGACCGCCCTGGAGCTCTCTAAGAAAGGCCTTTCCGACCAGCAAGGCGAATTCCCTGTCGGTCGTCACTGTGTTCGTCACCATGTCTTTCTAAGCCTCCGATTATCTTATTCCAGGCCGTCGGTATTAAAAGGGTGAGAGCTGGCAATCACGGATGATTCTCAGCATTCCGAAAATATGGGGGAATTGCGGCGGGGTGGGGCGACGGCCAGCTACTCGATCAGGGCCTGTCCCTTCATATACGGCCTCAGCGCCTCGGGGACGGTGACGGAGCCGTCCTCGTTCTGGCAGTTCTCGAGCACCGTGGCGAATGTCCTGGGTAGGGCTATCCCGGAGCCGTTGAGCGTGTGGAGGAACTCGCTCTTCAGGTGCGGCTC
>DUGQ01000100.1 GCA_013331315.1 Thermoplasmata archaeon | reverse complement strand
ATCAGCCCGGTCGACGCCTCGTGCGCGCACATCTTGTCGAGCTGCTCCGGCCCCGGCATTCCCAGAGCCATCACCAGCTCGCACTTCCTCTCATCCACCAGCTTCTTGCAGGCCAGCGGTAGGTCCTTCACGCCCGGGACGGTGTACCTCTCCACCTTGAAGCCCGTGCCGGTCCTCTTCAGCTCATCCGTCGCTATCCGGCCCATGTCTATCCTCGCGAAGGTGGTGTCGGCTATCCCTATGCGCCTCATCTCTTCTCCACCCCTGCGAGCTTCTTGTCGAAGCCGTGGAACTCGATCACCTTTCGTATGATCTTCCTCGTGCCATCCAGGTCATGGTCGAGGTGAGGCATCCTCACGACTCGGACCTTGAGTCCCCTCGACATGAGGTCGCTCTCGAGCCTCCCGGGCTCGAACGGCTGGTCGTATCCTATCGTGATGATGTCGGGCTTGATCTCGCTGACGATCTCGTAGATGTCTCCGCCTTCCTTTCCGAGGAGCGCTCTATCGACGGGCTTCAGTCCCTGCACGAGCTCCAACCTCATCGCCTCTGGCGTGATTGGCTCGTGCTTCCTCTTCCGGACGTTGTTGTCTGTCGCCACGACCACCACGAGCTCGTCGCCCAACTTCCTGGACTCCTCCAGGTAGTGTAGATGACCGAGGTGGATGATGTCGAAGACGCCGGTGGCTAGCACACGGACCATGTATTCTCACCCCTTCTGGGACTCCTTCCACGAGGAGATGATTTCGGCTCCCTCGAGAAACACGAGCCCGTTCCTTTCGGCGTAGGCGTAAGCGCCCGACTTGGGAAGGGCGTTTCCGTCGTCGCCCATCATCTCGCACACCGTCGCGGAGGGCACGAGACCCGCCATTATGACCAGCGCGGTCGAAAGCTCCGTGTGCCCGAACCTGGTCTCCAGGATCTTCCGGGAGGCGTTCAGCAGGTGCACGTGTCCAGGAGCCCTAAATGACTTCCCGAGCTCCCTCTTGCCCCAGCCGTCCTCCTTGCCCACCGCCTCGGCGGCGAGCTTCGAGAACTCCTTGATGGTCAGGGAACGGTCCCTGTCGGTTATTCCGGTGAACGTCTTCCTGTGGTTGATAGTGATGCCGAACGCCGACTTCACGTCGTACGGGATGTCATTGGGTATGAGTTCGTTCATGACGGGGAACCTCGCTCCCATGTCCTTGAACAGCTCGGCGAGGAAGGGCAGCCCCAGCGCCTCCTGAATCGTGGAGTCGGTGGTCGTGCATATCAGCCCTCCCGCGTCCTTCCGCATGGTCCGTACCGCGTCCGAGGTCACGTGCTCGGAGGCGATGACCATGTCCGTCTCCTCCTCTCTACCGTCGGCGTCGTAAACGAGGACGAACCGCCCAGCCCTCAGGGCGTCCAGAGCTTTTAGCACGGTGGCTGAAGCCATCGATGCGCCGATGCCGCATCCGGATAATATGGATGTTGTAGCTACTATCTCGAAGGTATCAGTCTACCCTTCTTAAAGCCTCAGCCGGAGCCAGCCTGGCAGCCGCTCTGGACGGGGGCAGGGTCGACAGGATCGTGATAGAGAACGCGACCACTAGCACGAGCAACACCTCGCCCCACGGTATCACGAACCTGGAGAACTCAGAGAAGCCCGCCCAGTAGAACAGGCTGTGAGATATGAGCAGGCCAAGCACCACCCCCATCGTGATTCCCAACAACGACACGAAGGAAGTCTCTATGAGGAACGTGCCGAGCACCATGTTCTTCTGGAAGCCGATCGCTCGCATCACGCCTATCTCCTGCCGCCTCTCCGCGATGTTCCTTATAGTGATGATGCCGAGTCCTGCGATTCCCACCACCAGCCCCACTCCCAGGAAGACTTCCATGAGCTGCATCATCGATGAGGAAATCCTCATGACCTCTTCGATGATGTCCTTGATCACGATTCCTGTGAAGCCGTACTCCGCGAGGGCCTTCTCGAGGGAGTCCAGGATGTCATCGTCTGTCAGCCCGTCCAAGGGGGCGGTGTCGACATAGAACAGGTTCTTGGTGCTGACTGCCGCGCTCGCCTCCACGAACTCCTCAGACGTGAACGCGCCTGCGACTATCATCTGATCCATTATCCCGATCACCGTCAGGTTCACGGTCGACCCGTCCGCGAAAGTCGTGGTGACGACGTCGCCCACGCTCGCGTACCAGGTGCCGAAGCCCACGCCGGCCTCCATCGGGATGACGGTCCCATCCAGTATCGTCAGNNGCCCGTTCCGCGAGGGAGAACGCGCCCTCGGTCAGCATCTCCTCGCTGAACCCGACAAGGTTCCTGCGCACGGGTTCGTTCACGCCTGACACTTCCAGCGTCACCAAGGCGGTCCTCACGCTCTCGATTCGTCCCACCGCCTCGCCGCCTAGCGCGTCGTTGACGGAATCGACCATGGCGCTCAGGTTCTCCTGCGGGATCTCCCTCAGGGAGTAGCCCACCACCTCGAACCCTCCCGAGAACTGCTCGGTCAAGCTATCAACGCTCTCCCTCTGGAATGAGGCGTTCATCGCGATGACCACGACCGTGAACATTATCAGCGCGAAGATGAAGACGGTCAGCCCGGTCCTGAACCTCTTGTTCATCGGGTAGCTGACGGCCGCCCTGAAGACAGGGAGGAGCGTCCGGTTCCTGCCGAAGACGCGCACCAACCCTTCGAGCAGGAGATCGCTGTTGAACATAGCCATCAGCACTCCGCCCGTGACCATCACGACTCCCCCGACGATGAACATCTCGAGGTTGCCCTCGAGTTCGCCGAACAGGGCGGGCTCGATCTTCAGCGGGTCGAGTGAGTAGAATATCATCCAGAACCCTGCCGCGGTGAACGGTATCCTCGGCCCTGTGAACCTCACACAGACCAGCGCTGCACCAAGGGCGACGAGCGCCATCCCTGACGATGTCCCGACCGCTTGCTTGGACGTGGCACCGCCGAGGAGCAACAGCAGGCCGACTGCGAGCGCCGCGATCCCGATCAGCAGGTACTTCTTGCCTGTCCTCGTCTGGACCGGCTCGGGGATGTCCCGGATGGCCCTGACGATGTTGAGCTTGCTAACTCGCCACGAGGCGACGACCACGGTCAGTATCGTTATCAGGAAGCCAGCGACTGCTGCCAGCGCGAGGCTGTACCATTCGAAATGGAGCACGAAGGTGATGCCTCCGCCGCCAAGAAGCGTGGCGAACGCCGTCACCATGATGAACGCTATCAGGAGCCCCGCAAACGTGCCGACCGCCGCCGCAGCCAACGCATAGACCAAACCCTCGAACACGAATGTCTGGGTCAGGTCGCCTCGCTGCATCCCGACGGCCCTGGAAATCCCCATCTCGGACTTCCTCTCCTCCGCGAGCATGACGAAGATGTTGAGGATCAGCGCGATGCCCGCGATGATGGTGAAGGAGCTCATGAGCACGAACAGCTGTGAAATGGCGTCCGCGACATACTCCGCCTGTTCCACGCCGTCCCTCTTCAGCTCGTTGACGGTGTAGTCGTCCGCCTCCGGGAGCGCGGCGGTGAGCTCCACCACGGCCTCGTCCGTCAGGAGGTATCCGTCCTCCGTGGAACCCGCGCACGACACGTCGATCGTCGTGATCATTGATGGCCTCTCGAATATGACGTCCTGAGCGTAGTCCAGGTGGACGAACACCATGTCCGAGAACATCCAGCCTCCCATGCCCTCGTTCGATGCTATGGCCGATATCTGGAGATGGGCGGGGACGCCGTTCTTGGGATAGATCGTGATGGTGTCCCCCACGTCCGCCTCCAGGCTCTCCGCGAGGTCCTGGTTGACGACCGCGTTCCCGTCGACCACCAGGCTCGGGGATATCTCCCCTCCCCCCAGTCCGACGAGCTCGTTGATCATGTTGTCCGGGTCATAGGCGAACATGTATGCGGAAGAAGCGGACGCTCCCGTCTCCGCGTGGATGATCGAGCACACTTCGCGTATCGACGGCGCTATCTCGTCTATGTACTGGAAGTCCCCGCTCTCGAGGTCCTCGACGAGGTCGTATGCCACTCCCTCGTCGAAGAACTGGTATATCCCCGTGTCGTCCGGTATCGTCAGGACGAGGTCCGTGTCGCCGGTGCTCTCGAACACCTCGCTCCTTATCACGTAGTCCAAGGTGTCCCCGACCACCAGCGAAGCCGATATCATCGCCGTCGCTATCAGCAGGCCCACGACCACGATCGCCGAGTACTTCTTGCGCCTGGTTATGTTCCTCATGGCCATCCTCGCGAGGACCCTGCGTCTTACCGCAAGCAGTAGGACCACGAGGAGGACCGCGACCGTGATGTATGCCAGCTGGGTGAGTGCATCCATGTTCTCACCTCAGAACGGCGACGGGACGAAGTCCTTCTCTATCACGCCGTCCCTCATCATGACTATCCTGTCCGCCATGCGACCGACGTTGTAGTCGTGGGTGACGATTATGAATGTCTGTCCGTTCTCCTTGTTCAGCTTCCTGAGGAGAGTCATTATCTCCTTGGAGTACTCGCTGTCCAGGTTCCCAGTGGGCTCGTCCCCGAAGACGATCTCAGGTCGGTTCACGAGTGACCGGGCTATCGTGACGCGTTGCTGCTGTCCCCCCGAGAGCTCGGAGGGTTTGTGATCCTTCCACTCCTCAAGCCCGACCTCGCCAAGGGCTTCCAAGCCCCTCTTCCTCGCCTCGGACGGAGACGTCCCGGACAGGAGGAGCGGGAGCTCGACATTCTCGACGGCCGTGAGCACCGGGAGGAGGTTGTACGCCTGGAATATGAACCCTATCTTCTCGGCCCTGTAACTCGTCCTCTCGCGGTCGGACATGTCCGTGAGCAGTCTCCCCCGGATCTTCACCTCCCCGTCCGTGATGTCGTCCAGCCCGGACATGCAGTTGAGCAAAGTCGTCTTGCCACAGCCAGAGGGCCCCATCACGGCTATCATCTCCCCCTCGCGAACGGAGAGGTCCACGCCCCTCAGCGCATCGACCTTGACCTTGCCTGTGTCGTAGGTCTTCCTGACGGACTTCGCCACCACTATCGAGGTCTCTTCCACTTCTTCTCCTGACGGACCAGATTGACTCGGAACGCTCATGTTCTCCTCATCCCCTTGACGTCGCGTGTTCTTCGCCACGGCATTATGCACCCTCAGATGGCGAACGCCTCAGTACAAAGAAGGGCGTGATATTATGGTTTGGGTGGGGTCCCTCGTCCTGGTCACCCGGAGACTATTTTTATATCCAGCACCCTTCCCATTTCAGCATGTTGGACTCGGCGGAGAGGATGAAGGGGTTGGACTCCAGGGACATGCTCCGCATGGTGGCGGATATGCCGGACCACCTGAGCGTGGGCCTCGACGCGGGCTCGTCCGTGGATGTCGGCCGTGGCAGCTTCGATGAGGTCGTCGTGTGCGGTCTCGGCGGCTCTGCGATAAGCGGGGACATGGTATCCGCCTGGCTCGCCGAGACGAGCAGCGTGCCCATCTCCGTCGAGCGGTCGTACTCCGTCCCGTCTCATGTGGGGTCCGAGTCGCTCGTGGTCGCGCTGAGCTACTCAGGCAACACGGAGGAGACGCTCAGCATGGTCCGTGAAGCGAAGGGCAGGGGCGCGGCCATGGTCGCCGTGTCATCCGGCGGGAAGCTCAAAGAGGTCGCCGAGGCCGAGGGCATGCCCTATTGCGCCGTCCCTTCCGGACTCGTGCCGCGGGCCACCGTTGGCTACATGTTCGGGACGCTCTCGGGGATTCTGGAGAGGGCGGGCCTTTGCTCGCCGAGGGACGGAGTGGACGAGGCGAAGTCCGTCCTGGCCGCGATGTCAGGTGACTGCGGCCCCGATGTGCCGACGGTCGACAACCCGGCTAAGAAGCTGGCCCACGAGCTGCACGGGACGATACCCGTGACGTTTGGGCACGGCCTGTCACGCCCGGTCGCGAAGAGGTGGGCGAACCAGTTCAACGAGAACGCCAAGATGATCGCGTTCAGTGGGGAGCTTCCTGAGATGAACCACAACGGAATCGTCGGCTGGATAGGGGACGCCAGGAGCCAGGGCTACTCTGCCATCTTCCTAGACCACGACGCGGGTGGTCCTAGGATGGCACGCCGCGTCGCCGCGACCAAGGAGATGTTGCGAGGACAGGTGCGGGTCTTCTCCTCTCACGCGGTTGGGAACTCCCCGGTCGCGAGGATGTTCTCCCTGGTGATGGTCGGCGACTACGTCAGCGTCTACTCGTCGTTCCTGCGAGGGGAGGACCCGTCCACGACCGTCCCGATAGAGGAGCTGAAGAAGGTATTATCAGAAAAGGTCGAATAGCCCTTTCCCACCGATGCGCATCGGCCTGCGTTGTAATAAAAAAAGTACCTTGAGNNATCTTTGCGCGAGGCTCCCTCAGCCGGGGCCAGTAGGCCCCGTGCGATCGCTGCTCATTGAACTCTCATGTTGGAGGCGACCCGGGACATCCCCTTCCTCGTGTCGCGCTCCTCGACGCTCTCCGCGACCTTCCTCCTCACCGCGTCCTTTCCCTCGAGGTAGTATCGCTTCTTCTCCTCGACCCACGCAGTGAGCGCGAGCGTGACGGCCTGGGCCATGTCGCTCGCGTCCCCGCTCGCTATGAACATCTCAACATCTTCCACTAGGGCCGAAGGCACGGTCGCCGTGATCTTGTCCGAGTTCCAGGACATCGCCTCCTCACCGACATAGGCGGTGACTGCATCCCTGACGACGTCGGAGACGGTCTGGTGACCAGACCTCTCTCGGATTGCCTCGAGCTCCCTGAGGTCTTCCTCGGGGATTCTCACGTTGAGACGAGCGGACCTGGTGGACATGTGATCTCAGAGCCTCGTATGACGAATTGTCGCACAGCGTATAAATAGATATCTGATTTCGGCGGAACCCCCGTTTCCGGTGGAACCGTTGCAGGATCATCACGATAGCCGTCGCGCATAACATCGAGGATGTCGAATCCGCGGTCCTTCGCACGACCATGAGTCGCGTTTCCTCAAATACGTTTTTAATGTTCGACGAGTTCCCCGACATCGACNNGACCACCGTTTCCTGTGGAACCGGTGGAAGACTCCAATCTAGCGCCCTCCTCCGAGAGAGTCCTGTTTGTCACGAAACCGCCTCGCGCTCGACTAGGAGTCGGGTTTTGGCGAATACGTTTTTAATGTTCGACGGAATCCCCGACAGCGTGAAGACATCTAGGGAGATCGCACAACGCATCCGGAACACGACTCGGGATCACAACAGATGGTTCAAGGAGTCGCTGCCCCTGATCGCTTCTGAGAACGTCCTTAGCCCCGCCGCGAGAGAGGTCATGAACTCGGACCTGCACAACCGATACGCCGAGGGATTGCCCGGGAAGCGGTACTATCAGGGCAACATATTCGTCGACGAGATAGAGAGCGTGTGCGAGGAGCTGGCCCGAGAGGTCTTCAGGTGCAAGCTCGCGGACGTGAGGTCCGTGTCAGGCACGGTCGCTAACCTCGCCGTGTTGATGGCGATTGCCAAGCCAGGGGACAAGATGACCGCCGTAGGCCTATCTGACGGCGGGCACATTTCGCACGCCAAGATCG
>DUGQ01000208.1 GCA_013331315.1 Thermoplasmata archaeon | reverse complement strand
GCCCACTACCTTGCAGTATCCCGCTCGAACGGCCTCCGGCCGCTCTGTGCTGTCACGCACTACGAGAACCCGCTTCCTTATCACTGGGGAGGTCGCCTCCTCCTGAATCCCTCCTGAGTCGGTCAGGATGAGCCTCGCCTTCGCCATCAGTACAAGCATGTCGAAGTAGCCCGCAGGAGGCAAGAGCGTCACGTTCTCCGAGCGTTCTAACGAGCTCTTGAGCTTCGCAGCTTCAAGGCGGGAATCGGTCCTCGGGTGGAGCGGAAGCACCACGGGAAGCGGTGACTCAAGGAGTACGTCGACCAGACTTTTCAACGTCGCTGGATTGTCAACGTTCTCCGCACGATGGATGGTCGCCAAGGCGAACTCGGCTGGCCCGATCAGGTCAGCCACCTTCGACTTCCTCTTCGCCTTTGGCAAGTATCTCATCGTAGCGTCAATGACCGTGTTTCCTGTCCTGAAGACCCTGCCCCAGACCTTCTCACCCTTGAGGATCCTGACAGAATCCTCCGTCGGGGCGAACAGATAGTCGGAGGCATGGTCGGCGAGCCTGCGGTTCAGCTCCTCCGGCATTCTCAGGTCATAGCTCCGCAGCCCAGCCTCGACATGGCCCAGTCGAATCCCTGACTTCACGGCAGCGATAGCACCGGCGAGGACGGTGTTCGTGTCACCCTCGACGAGGACGCATTCGGTCCCAGACTTGGAGAACTCCTGCTCGAACTTTATAATCGCGTCTCCTGTCTGCTGTCCAGGAGAGCTAGATCCCACGCCGAGAAAGACATCCGGTTCCGGCAGCCCGAGCTCCTCGAAGAAGACCTCGGACATCTTGCAGTCATAGTGCTGGCCCGAGTGCACCAGCCGCGGCCTCATCCTCGCCTTCCTCAGGGCGAAGTACACGGGTGCCATCTTGATTATCTCAGGGCGGGTCCCGACGACCACGGTCACGGACATGTTTGGGTGGATTGGGATACCTGGACATAACTCTATTGAGCGCGCGCAGAGAAGCGAACGACTCATCGGCCTTGGAGAAGCTTTTTACAGCCGACCCCCATTGACCCCCTATCGCCCGTCGCTCGGACGGGCCGTGTGGTGCGCATGAGCTACCTGGTGACCGGTGGAGCGGGGTTCATAGGAAGCGTTCTGGTGGACAGACTGCTCGAGGAAGGCAACAGCGTGACCGTCTACGACGACCTCAGCACCGGCAAGGAGGCGTTCATCTCGCAGCACTTCGGGGACTTCAACTTCAAGTTCGTCAAGGCGGACGTGCTGAACATGGAGACGCTCCTGAAGGAGGTGGAGGGGCACGAGTCGATATGGCACCTCGCGGCCAACCCGGACATCCGCAAGGGCACGGAGTCCACCAGGGTCGACCTCGAGCAGAACACGCTCGCGACCTTCAACGTGCTCGAGGCCGCGAGGAGGAAGGATGTCAAGAGCGTCGTCTTCTCGTCCACGTCCACGATCTACGGCAGGGCGAAGGTCCTGCCCACGCCTGAGGACTACGGGCCGTGCCTGCCGATATCGCTGTACGGCGCCTCCAAGCTGGCATGCGAGGGGCTGATGTCCGCATACGCCGAGCTGTACGGCATGACCGGGCACATATTCAGGTTCGCGAACATCATCGGCAAGAGGAGCACGCACGGCATACTGTACGACCTGGTCGACAAGCTGAACAGGGACCCGAAGACGCTGGAGGTGCTCGGGGACGGCAAGCAGCAGAAGTCGTACCTTCTCGTCGAGGAGTGCGTGGACGGCATGGTGTTCGGCTTCAAGAACGCCGGTGACAAGCTGAACTACTTCAACCTCGGGGCCGAGGACCAGATAACCGTCGGCCGCATAGTCGAGGTGCTAATCGAAGAGACAGGATTGAAAGGGGTCGAGATCAAGTACACAGGCGGCGAGAGCGGCTGGGCGGGGGATGTCCCCAGGTTCCTGCTGTCGACCAAGAAGATGGCCGACCTCGGCTGGAAGTCGAAGCACACCAGCGAGGAAGCCATCAGGGCGGCCGCGAAGATAGTCGTGAAGGAGCACCTAAGGGCGAACTAGGCCTGGGGTGTGACGATTTTCGCTCGAACGGCCTCCAAGATTTTTTGTACATGATACTCCTACGGAGGTCAGAGGCATCGCCTTTGGCATCCTTGTCCGAAACTTTTTCAGCACCACAGAGGGGAGAAGTGCCATGATACAGGGAGTGAAGTGCAGGCGCGGGCTGAACGTACTCACCGACGAGCAGGTGGATTCCATTCACGAGGCGTCGCTCAAGATACTCGAGAAGACCGGTATCCGATACGACAGCCCGGACGTCTATGAGCGCGTGAAGAAGAACGGTGCGGAGCCGCACCCTACGAGGAAGAACGTGCTCACGTTCCCGAGGAGCATGGTCGAGGATGCGATCAGGCGCATCCCGCCCTATGGACGGTACGCCGCGAGGGACCCGAAGAACGACATCGTGTTCGATGGCGAGCACCAGTTCGCGCACTGCTTGGGAGGCAACCCGAGCATATTCGACCTCGAGACGGGGGCGAGCAGGATGGCCACCCTGAAGGACGTCGAGGACGCGACCA
>DUGQ01000171.1 GCA_013331315.1 Thermoplasmata archaeon | reverse complement strand
CACCTTGGCGCCGAGGGGCGTGACCACGTAGGACACTGGCTTCTCGCCCTCGCCTGTGTGCTCCATCGACGACGAGGCGTACTCCTCGGCGAACACCCTCCACGAGACCTCGCGGGTGTTCATTGGCTCTCCTCCAGCTCTACGAGGAGCTTCTCGATATCTTCCTTGACCTTCGGGGTCCTCAGCTCGGCCTCCTTGGCGATCATCGAGAGGCCGTAGGTGTCCGCGGTGACGTTGCCGCTCGCGTCGATTATCTTGAACAGGAGCGCGTCGTCCATCGAGTCCTTGATGACGTCGAAGTTCATCGCCTGTCTCGCACGGTCCATGCACTCCTCGAGCGTGAAGCCCATGAGCTGCTCGGTGAGTTCCCTGCCGAATATCGCACTGACCGAGCCCGAGCCGTCGTCTATGACGGCCTTGATCCTCAGGTCAGGGAAGCCCTCCACGCGGCCGTGGATCTTGCAGGTGCCCTTCTGGAGCGCGCGCTTGCACTCGGGGCAGCGCATGATGAGCCCGGAGCCGTCCCGCACCTCGATGATGGTCCCCCTGACGGAGACGTCGGCGGCCCCTCCCCTGCTGGCGACGTCGGATATGGGCGTGATGCTCGTCTTCTTAAGCTGCTCGACCGTGGGGAACTTCTCGTCTATGCGCGCGACATCGGCTCGCTCGTCGAAGTTGAGTTGTGGTATTCCTCTCCAGCTCTTGACGGTGGCCTTCGATATCTTGAGCAGCTCCCCCGGCTTGAGCTGGAAGTCCGACCACGCGGTATACTGAATCTTGCCCGACTCGTCCGCGACGGTTCCCGAGTAGATCGTCTTGCCCTCGCCCTGGACGTTGACCTCCCGCTCGTCGACGGACAGTATCCTGCCCTTGACCTCCACGAAGCCCATGCCGTCCCTTATCTGCCCGATCGTGATCACTCTGGGCGGGCCCTGCGCCACATCGCCCGCCTCGATGGTCGACGGGTCNNCGGCCTCGGTACTCCTTGGTGTACGCCCCCTTGACGGAGACGACATCCCCCTTGCTCAGCTCGAGCCCTTCGGGCTCCCAGGCGGTGTACGGCAAGGTGGTCGACTCGTCGCCCAGCAGGCCGTAGACGATCTTCTTCTTCTCGCCCCTGGCATCGATTACCTTGTCGTTCGCGGTGAGCACCCTCGCGACGAAGTCGACGTTCGGCTCGTTCGGTCTCAGCTCCGCGAGCTTCCTCTGAAAGCCCGCCGAGAACCCGCTCGGGTCCCCGCCGTGCTTCTTCACGAGCGTCTTCTTGGCCTGAGGTATCGTGAGCTTGAACTTGTCTATGTAGCTCCTGAGCTCCGCCTCTATCTCTTCCTCTGACAACTTATTCCCGAGCGCCCTGGCAATTTCCTGAACGTGGGGCGCTAGCTTGTCTTCTTCCATAACATACCCCCTGTACTTCCGAGCAGCCGTTGTTCGTCATCCGCTGCTGATCGAAGTAGATGGTCGGAGCATATAAATCGGTTTGCTACGGGCAGGCGAAAATGATGCCGTCAGAGCGCTCCTAGCCTCTGGACGAACTTCCTGACGTCGGCTGAGTCCCAGACGACCAAGGAGATCCGCTCCCTATGGCGCAGATGGGAGCGACGGCCGTATTCCTCCTCGAGTCGCTCCATCGATCTGGCGTGGATGTCCTCAGGCACTTCCCAGAGGTCGGAGTACGTGCGCGTTCTGTAGCGGTCCAAGGCCTCTCGGGCCGGGACCTGCTCGTCTCTGTTGGCTAAGGAGACGACCTTCGATGGGCTCACAAGCTCCATCAGCTCCCTCTCGCGGAGGCCTGGGTGCTTCACCTCGAAGCCTTGGCTCGCGCAGGCTTCCTCGTACGCTCGCTGCAGCTCCTCCAGCTCGCACCCTGTCCGGTCCGCCGCGACGGTGGCGTATTGCCCTTTCGTGACCCTCGCGATCTCAGTCAACGCCCTCCGCCAATCTCCTATCAGATGCGTGAGGTGCACGCTTATCGACAATGCGAAGGCACCGTCTTTGAACGGGAGGGCAAGCGCGTCGGCCAGTATCAGTTGGTCGAACCCCTTCTCCCTCGCCTTCCCGATCATGCCGCGGGAGACGTCGACTCCGGTCACATCCAAGCCCCGACGATGAGCCGGGACCGCGAGCCTTCCCGTGCCTACCCCGATGTCGAGTATCGTGTCTCCGCTCGAAGAGAGTTCCGCGAGCACCTCCGCCACTCGTTCCGCGACACCGGGCGGAAATGCTCTGGTCTCATCGTATCTGTCAGCGATCCTGTCGAACGACAGCGTCGGCATGTCCTCCTCCCGGAGTGTAGGCAATGTCTACATCCGATTATCTTGGTTTTGGTGCCGTGTCTAGTTTCTGGCCTGGCATCCAAGTCCCTGGCGGCGATGCTCGGGCCGAGCTAGCCTTAATGTGGTGGGATGGCATTCCCGCCTCCGTGGGCGAGGATCGGGGACGAGACTCAGTCGAGGAAGTGTACCGCCTGAAGCTGCTGGCGTATCGAGGGTTCGTGCTGCTGTTGGTCGGACTCCTCGTAGCCTCGACTGTCTGGATATCTCTGGCAGCGGCAGATGCCGACTGGACCTCGAAAGACATTGATTCAGCGACCATCACTTGTTGTCCCTCTGTCACGGAGACGCCGAGCGGCGTGCTGAAGATCGCCTTCGGGACGACGGAAGGCCTCGTGTGCGCGGCTGAGACCCCCGATGGGTGGTCGATTTCACCTGTGATGATGCTGGAGGACCACGCGGGTATGGTCGCCGTACACGAAGTGGTCATTGCCTGCGACGAGGACGGATGGGCACACATAGCCTCTGTTTCTTACTGGGACGACGGTGAGGACGGCGACTGGTTCCTCGTCCACTCTTTGGAGACCTCATCTGGATGGCAGAACACCATAGTGGATGACTGCCTGTACCCCAACCCTGTCTCCATGTCGGTCGACTCCAATTCCCGTGCACACATCGCATACTCGAAGTGGTGGTCGGATTGGCGAGTCATGGCCAACCTGAGCTACGCGACAGACGCGTCCGGCTCATGGGTGTGTAATCCAGACGTTCTCGGAGGATCCCGTAGGGTTAACACAATTGGGTTGGCCCCCTCCATTGCCCTGGACTCTCAGAACCAGCCTCACGTCGCCTTCCTCATGGAATTCTCTCTCGAATACGTCACCAACCTCTCGGGGGAACCTAAGATCGACACTCTCGCAGTGGGCGACCCGATGGCGGCCTCCAGCGTGTATTCCAGCGCCCCGTCGATCATGGTCGACTCGGAGGACACAGTCCACGTCTTCTACTTCCACGAGTACGTGGAGAGTTACGCCTCGCCGATATCCATCATCAGAACGGTCAATCATTGCACGATAACCGATGGCATCAAGTCTCATGAGAACTTCACTAGGTCCTCGAACTACGACCATTCCTACTCCGTCACCAAGGCGTGTGTCGACGACAGTGGAACATACTGGATCTTCCACGGCGGCGGAGACGTCGGCGTCATCAAGTTATCTGAAGATGGTGGGCTGGAGGAGCGGATGCTCGTGCATTATCGAGACGTGGACGGTCCGATCTACTATGGATCTTCCGCGGTTATCCGGGCCGGTGGGGAGATGGTCATCGCCAAGCCGTGCGGAACGATGGGGTACTTCACCGACTCCGTCTCCTTGGCCTACAGGCTATCCACTGGCATCGACTCAATCGACACAAGCGGCAAAGTCGTCCTTTCCGTGGTCATCATTTCAATAGCCGCGGCCGCCGTATTCTCGGGACGCGCGTTGAGCAAGGAGAAGACGTGGCACGACGCCTTTTCGGGCCAGTCCAAGACGGACGATGTCTGAGCACGTCCGACGCCCGTCCTGCACGGCTAGCGAAGATTTTCCTCACACAGCGAACCCTGCGCTCCCCGCTCCTAAATCATGTCTGCCGTTTCGAAAACCAGTCGATAGTCAGCGCGTGGCACGGCAGGAACTCTCATGATATCCGAGACGAATTCGAAAGATAGACCTCCGGTGGAGTTTTCGCCATTCGTCGTTTTGTGGGCACACAATAAATACATAACAGCACATTACCTACTCGGGAGGACCGCGGGGGAGTTTTCAATGACAACGGAGTTTGAACTTACCGTCGACGGATCGAGCGAGAACCTGCTGAACGCATTCAACATCCTGGCAGAGCACCAGGTGAACCTCGACACCATAGCGACAGCGAAGGTCGATGACAAGTACGTCATCAAGTTCCTGACCGGGTGCGAGGAGGAGTGCCGCCGGACCTTCATGAAGTCCGACCTCCACTTCTCGGAGCGCAAGGTCCTTGTGGTCGAGATGTTCAACAAGCCGGGCCAGTGGATGAAGGCCGCGCGCGCCCTCGTGAGCTCGGGCGTGAACCTCGAGACGAGCTACCTCAGCGGGCAGAACGCCGACAAGCTGAGATTCGTGTTCGGGGTGGACGACTACGACAAGGCGAAGAACATCATCGGACAGATAGCCGAGTACTCCGTGGACTGATAAATCGGATCCATCCGACCTCTGTGGCCTCCATCGGGGGATAACGCCATGTGCGAGTCAGCAGTGTATCTGATACGGGGAGAAGTGAAGACGCTCGTGATGCAGGAGGCCGCCAAGGTGGTCATCACCGACGAGGGCGCGGTCGTCGTGGACGCGGTCGGTGAGAGGAAGGTCGTGAAGGACGTCGACCTCTTGGAGGCTAATCTTATCAACCACGAGATACTTCTCAAGCCACGTTAGAGCTGAGGGGCTTGGGCTACAAGGTGGCGGTCGCCGGGAAGGGCGGTGTCGGCAAGACGACGGTCGTCGGGTCTCTCGCCCGCGTCTGGGCGAGGGACGGCATGAAGGTACTGGCCATCGACGCGGATCCAGCGTCGCATCTTCATATGATACTCGAGGTCCCGCCCGACAAGGTCCCGAGGCCCATCTCTGAGGAGCTGGAGATGATCGAGGAGCGCACGGGGGCGAAGCCAGGCACCTCCTCGGGCCCGTTCTACAAGCTGAACCCGCGGGTGGACGACATACCGGACCGATACTCCGTCGTCGGCGCGGACGGCGTCCGACTGGTGGTCCTGGGGACCATAAGGGCCGCGGGCTCGGGCTGTTTCTGCCCCGAGAACTCGGTCCTCAGGAGCCTGATAGACCACGTGGTGCTGGAACGCGACGACGCGGTCCTGATTGACATGGAGGCCGGACTGGAGCAGTTCGGCCGGTCGACCTGCAGAGGCGTCGACCTGCTCATGATAGTGGTCGAGCCGGGCTCCCGCTCGGTCGACACGGCGGGCAGGATTGCCACTCTGGCGCGCGAGATGGGCGTCGGGAGGGTCGCGGTCGTGGCCAACAACGTCCGAGGCGAGGAGGACGAGGAAGCTGTGAGGCGGCTCCTGGAGTCCAAGGGCCTGGAGCTGACGCATTCGTTGCCTCACTCCGAAGCCTTGGCGCGGGCCGACCTGGATGGAAGGTCCCCCTTGGCCGGGCCGGGCTCCGACGAGTGGGCGCGGGCCGTCGGACGTCTTTCGGACAGGATTCTAGAGATCATGGGGAAACAGACGGCGTGAGGGGGCCCGAGGACCATCTCCTGACAGCCGTAGTTCTTCGACACGGGCCGTAACGCGCGTACACAACAATGTTTTTGTAGCAACATCTGTATTCGTCGAATGCCGAGCGCCGTGCCTGAGAACGAGACTAGCCAGGAACGAGCCTTTGTGGGGGTTGCGGTTGAAGATTGAGCTTGGAACGCTTTGCGCGCTGCGGCGCCTTGTCATCCGAGACAGTGTCAGCGCACACGCCGCACTGGCGTTGATACGCCCGCCCTGGGGAGCCCTTCGATAGTTGTTCGAACGCTCCCCGTCCTATCCCCTGCCGAGGTCTCCGAACTGTTCATGGTGGTCGACGGGAAAGCACGGCCGATGCAGGGGAGCGGTGCGGGTGACGGATACCAAGGACGGCGGTGAACCGAGGACAACTGATTCGACCAAGGGCGAGAAGAAGGACCGCGTGTCCGGTCTCTGGGACTGCAGCTGCTCCGACATGTTCACCAGCCTGAGAGACTCCGGCACGTGCACGCTCTACGACCGCGCGGACAACCAGGGCGCGCAGTGCAGGTTCGGCCAGCTCGGCCTGTGCTGCAGGATCTGCCTCCAGGGGCCCTGCAGGATCAACCCCATGGGGAAGGAGCCGACGACCGGCATATGCGGGGCGCGGGACTACACGATAGTCGCACGGAACATAGACCGGATGATCGCCGCCGGCACGGCCGCCCACTCGTACCACGGCAAGGAGATCTCCGAGGTCCTCCTCATGGTCGCCGAGGGCAGGGCGCCCGACTACAAGGTGACCGACGGCGCGAAGCTCGCCGCCGTCGCGAAGAAGCTCGGGATAGACTCCTCGGGGAAGGATCAGCTGGTCCTGGCGAAGGAGGTCGCCCTCGCGGCGCTCGAGGACTACTCCAGGTACACTTCGGAGCCCCTCTCGTTCCTCAGATCCACGGTGACCAAGAAGCGCATGCACCTCTGGGACACCCATTCTGTCATGCCAAGCAACATCGAGGCCTGCGTGAGCGACGTGATGCACAGGACCTCCATGGGCGTCGACGCCGACCCCATACCTCTGTTGTTCGGCGGCATCAGGTGCGCGCTGGCGGACTACACGGGCGCCCAGATATCCTCGGACCTGAGCGACGTGCTGTTCGGGACGCCCAAGGTGGTGCTCAGCGAGGCCAACCTAGGCGTGCTGGACGAGAAGAGCATAAACGTCGCGGTCCACGGGCACAACCCGCTCCTGAGCGACATACTGGTCGACGTGGCGCGGGAGATGAAGGACGCAGCGAAGAAGGAGGGCGCCGAGGGCTTCAACATTGTCGGCGTCTGCTGCACGGGCAACGAGATACTGATGCGCAAAGGCATCCCGATCGCGTCGAACGTCATGGCTCAGGAGCTCGTGCTGCTGAGCGGGCTGTTGGACGCAATAGTGCTTGACTATCAGTGCTTCATGCCGTCCCTGAGCGCCCTCGTCAAGTGCACCCACACCCGGGTGATCAGCACCGAGGAGGCCGCGAGGCTGGTCGGGGACACCCACATCGAGGTCACGCCCGAGCGGGCGCGGTCCGCGGCGAAGGAGGTCCTGCTCCTGGCGCTGGACGCCTACAAGAGGCGCGGGACGAAGAAGCTCTTGCCGACGATCAAGCCGGCGAAGGTCATCGCGGGGTTCAGCGTCGAGCAGATGAAGGAGCTGTTCTCCAAGATGAACCCGGACGACCCGTTCCAGCACCTGGTCCGCAACATCATGAGCGGCAGGATACGCGGTCTCGCGCTCTTCGCCGGGTGCAAGAACACGCGTGCGCAGGTCGACGAGGACGTCCTCACGATGGTCAGGGAGCTGGCGAAGCGGGACGTGCTCGTGCTCACGACGGGCTGCAACGCCATCGAGCTGGCCAAGGCGGGCTTCATGGACCCCGCGAAGGTCGAGGAGATCGCGGGGGAGGGCCTGAGGTCGTTCCTGTCCGAGCTGAGCGAGGCGGCGGGGGTCGAGGGCCTGCCGTTCGTGTGGCACATTGGCTCATGCGTGGACAACCCGCGCTTCTCGAACCTCGCGACCGAGGTCGCCAACCGCCTGGGCGTCGACGTGCACCAGATACCGTTCGTGGCCGCCGCACCGGAGGCGATGCACGAGAAGGCCGTGTCGATCGGGACCTGGGCCGTCACGATGGGCTTCCCCGTGCAGGTGGGCACGATCAACTACCTCTACGGGAGCACGCTCGTGACCGAGGTGCTCGAGAACACCGCGAGGGATGTCTACGGAGGCTACTTCATATTCGAGAAGGACCCGGTCGCGCCGGCGAAGCGCCTGTACGGCGCGATAGAGTACCGCCGTTGGAAGCTCGACCTGACCGACCCCGGCATGGAGCGGAGCGCCGAGTACATACCTCCCAGGGAGAAGGTCACGAACGAGCAGCTTTTCAAGACGGCCGTCGAGGGGTCGATCATCGCCACGGGGTACGCGGACGTGCTCCTGAGCAGGGCGTTGGCCAAGTACGGCCCCGACCAGAAGATAGAGTTCCCGGAGACCGGCTACCAGCTCCCGAGCCTGTTCGCGTGGCTCGGCAGGGACTGCACCACCCTCGGCCTGCTGCCCAAGCTGCTCGGCGAGGTCAGGGGCAAGATAGTCGAGGAGCCGACCCTGGAGGCGGCGGTCGCCTCGGGCGAGGCGACGATGGTCGCGGCGGAGATAGTCGAGGCGCTCAAGTACATCGAGACGCAGACGCCGTACGAAGGCTCGCTCTACTGCGGGTTCGTCCCGGACAGGATACTCAGGCAGCTGGGCATCGCGTTCGTGGACGACACCATACCCGGCGCCGCGGTGTTCGTCGGCAAGGCGAGCGACCCGAAGAAGCTCTCCGCCATGATACGCGACTGCCAGAACAAGGGCATGCTGATCATCGCGTCGTACGACATAATCAAGCAGCTCAAGGACGAGAAGATCGCCATGGGCCTGGACAGGATGCTCTATCCAGTCGGCGAGTTCACGCAGATCATCCACGGCCTCAACTTCGCGATACGGGCCGCTCTCTCGTTCGGCGGCGTCCAGAAGGGCGACCGTGAGGGGCTCTACAACTACCTATCGAAGCGCCCGAAGGTTTTCGTGTTGCAGCTCGGGCCGCTCGACTACATCAAGGTCGCCGCGGAGTTCGCGGTGATGTTCAACGGCTCGCCCACGATCACGGACCAGGACGTCGAGCCGATACCGGACAAGTACGTGGTCCAGAAGAACCTCGAGGAGATGATAACCACCGCCATCGAGGTCCGCGGATGCAGGATCAAGCTCGGGGCGGTCAACCTGCCCGTGCCGTACGGGCCCGCGTTCGAGGGCGAGACGATCCGCCGGCCGGACATGCACGTCGAGGCGGGCGGTCCGTCCAAGACGCTCGCGTTCGAGCTCCTCAAGATGCGCGAGTCCGAAGAGGTCAAGGACGGCCAGGTGACGCTCATTGGCAAGGACGTCGACGAGATGGCGGAGGGGTCGTCGACCCATCTCGGCATACTCGTCAACGTGTATGGCAAGAACATGCAGAAGGACTTCGAGTCCGTGCTCGAGCGCAGGATACACCAGTTCGTCAACTTCGCGGAGGGCGCGTGGCACACAGGCCAGAGGAACCTCCTGTGGATCCGTCTCAGCAAGTCCTCCGTCAAGGCCGGCCTCCGGCTGAAGCACTTCGGAGACATACTCGTCACGAAGATCAAGGAGGAGTTCGGGGCGATAGTCTCCAAGGTGGAGGTCAACATCATCACGGACGAGGCGGAGCTGAGGAAGCACCTCGGGGAGGCGACGGAATCGTACGCCGAGCGCGACGCACGCATAGCCGACCTGACGGACGAGAAGGTCGACACGTTCTACACGTGCACCCTCTGCCAGAGCTTCGCCCCGGGACACGTGTGCATCGTCACGCCCGAGCGGCTGGGCCTGTGCGGGGCGATCAACTGGCTCGACGCGAAGGCGTCGTTCCAGATAGCGCCCACCGGGCCCAACAGCCCCGTCCCCAAGAAGGACACGATCGACGAGGTCAAGGGCCAGTGGGTGGGCGTGAACGCCGCGGTCTCGGAGAAGACGCATGGGAAGCTCCAGAAGTTCAGCGCGTACACGATGATGGACGACCCCATGACCTCGTGCGGATGCTTCGAGTGCATCGTGGCCGTGTCAGCCGACCTGCAGGGAGTGGTCGTCGTGAACAGGGAGTATCCCGGCATGACGCCGATAGGCATGACGTTCTCCACGCTCGCGGGGTCCGTCGGAGGCGGCATCCAGACGCCCGGGTTCATAGGCGTGGGCAGGAAATACCTCGTGAGCAGGAAGTTCATCACGGCCGACGGCGGGTTCCTGAGGATCGCGTGGATGCCGAAGGACCTCAAGGAGGCGATGAGGGACGAGCTGAACAAGCGCGCCGAGGAGCTCGGCGTGCCCGGCTTCGTGGACAAGATCGCGGACGAGACGACGGCTAGGACGCCGGAGGAGCTGACCGAGTGGATGGTCAAGGCCGACCATCCGGCGCTGAAGCTGCCGCCCATGATAAGCTGATAGTCGAGTGATTCGGGGGTGTGTTGGTTTGGGTTTCGAGCTGCCAAAGGAGAAGTACGGTGGAAAGATCAAGGAGGTCGCCATCGGCGCGACCAAGGAGCAGGGGGGCACAAGGAGCAGGAGCCTGGTCGCCGGGGGCTCGAACGGGCTCGCGTTCCACAGGTTCGAGAGCGAATCCCCTCACAAGCCGTTGGTCGTCATGGACGTCGTCGACACCGTCAGGATGGTGCCCGAGCGGCTCCAGGAATCGTTGGGCCCGGCGGTGAAGGACCCCGTCGAGTGGGCCAAGAAGTGCGAGGGCGAGTGGGGCGCGGACGCGTGCTTGCTGAAGCTCCAGTCGGCGAACCCCGAGGAGGAGGACCGTCCCGCGGAGGAGCTGGAGGCGCTGACCAAGAAGGTGCTCGAGAGCGTCGGCCTGCCCCTGCTCGTCTACGGGTGCGGGTTCGAGGAGAAGGACGCG
>DUGQ01000112.1 GCA_013331315.1 Thermoplasmata archaeon | reverse complement strand
GATCCTGGGCAGGCCGTCCCCGACAGAGGGGTCGGTGGGGACGGGCTTGCCCCCGCAGTTCACGTCGTATCCTATGCCTCCGGGCGAGATGACGCCTCTCTCCGAGTCGAAGGCCGCGACACCGCCTATAGGGAAGCCGTAGCCCCAGTGTATGTCCGGCATGGCAAGCGATCTGCCGACTATCCCAGGCATGCACGCGACGTTCGCTGCCTGCTCCGGCGCGTTGTCGCGCTTGACCGCCTGGATCATCTTCTCGTCCGAGAAGATGACAGCGTCCGTCGTCATGCATTTCTTGAAGGATGCGGGTATCCTGTACCTGAACGAGTCGATCTTCTCCAGGGGGCCGGTCCAAGCCACTTCATTCACCTGTTCGTACCACGCTCGCGTGCGTATATTAAGGTTGGCTCAAAGGGGTCGGCTTCGCGTCCAGCGCGCGCCGTTTTGATGCGCGCGCGTCGCTCTGGATTCAGGCCAGATATCTATATACAGGTAAAACGCACTACTATTCCCAGTTAAGTCAGGCACCTTACCCCAACGACAGCGTGTACTGACGTTCCCACGACATTCAACCGAGAGGTGTTCCAGCCTTGAGCGACGAAACCGTGTACTGTCCGCTGTGTGGAACCAAGGTGTCCACGTACGAGGACAAGTGTCCCAACTGTTCTACCAAGCTAGAGAGGGTCATTACCCGACGTGAGCTCGACAAGGTCATCGAGAGACGTCTCATGCAACGTCTCGAGTCCGAGCGCGCGAAGGAGGACCCGTTGACCAAGGACCTGTTCAGCTCAAAGCTCCCGGAGGTGAAGGTGGCGTGCCCGTCCTGCGGGCTCGAGATGATGCCCGGAGCGGTCAAGTGCTCCCGTTGCGGGGTGCCCATCGTTTCCGAGGACGAGATGCTCGAGTGCCCGGACTGCGGCGAGGCGATCGCGGAGGGCGCGGCCAAGTGCCCTAAGTGCGGCGTGTCCTTCGATACCGAGATGCCGCAGCTCGCGGAGCCTCTCCTCGACCGTGAGGTCATGGGCGGGCCCGAGCCCGAAGAGGAGGAGGTTGGCGAGGATGTGGCCGAGGAGGAAGCTGAGGAAGGCCCGAAACCCGTCGAGGCGGTCACCGTTTTGCCCGCCGAGCCAAGGACCTNNATGATAAACGGCACCAGGGGCGACATGGGCGGTCCCGGACCGTCCCGGTCGAGGAAGCTCTCGACGCTCACCAAGTGGCCGTTCCTCGCGGTGCTGATCGCGGTGCTCATCATAATCCCGACATTCATCTACTTCGCGTACTACACCCAGAACGAGCCGTTCACGGTTGACGGTGACTTCTCCGAGTGGTCCTCCGTCGAGACATTCGGCGTGCGGATAGACGCCCCGACCGCCCCGTCGATCGACGTCGAAGAGTGGGTCGTCGAGACCGACTCGAACGACCTGTACCTCTATGTCCGCTCTCAGGGCGACATCATGGGCACGTCGAACGTCGATAGCTTCTACGCGTTCGTCGATTCCGACGGTTCGCGGAATACGGGTTATGTCGCGGGCTCGTTGGGAGCGGACTACCTGCTTGAGCTGACGGGATGGAACGACTCCGTCCAGTCGACGTCCGTGATGGTTTTCGACTCGGACGACGACCAGCGCGATTGGAGCTCGTGGGCCAGGATCGGTTCGCTGTCCTCCAGGGTCGATGGGCAGGAGCTCGAGGCGAAGGCCGTGCTCCCAGTGGTCATCGGCTCGTCCGCGAAGGCGTTGCTCGTCTCCCAGGACGAGTTCGAGCGTCGGGCGATAAGCTACGAGGCGCCTATCCAGGGAAGCCTACTCATCATCGAGGAGGAGTCACTGATATCCAACGGCGTGATCGCCGACCAGGAGGACGCGTCCGTGCTCCGACTGACATTCACCTGCATGGGAGCGGAGGGCACGGTCGACGAGATCGGTCTCTCCGGGGAAGGTTTCTCGTCCCTCTCATCAGTCGCTTCGTTCTCAATCGCGCCTGGCGATTCGCCGCGCGTCGAGGACGTGACCGCAGACATCGATGCTCTTGCCGGAGAGCTCGTCTCCGTTTCTGTAGACCCGGACGCCTCCGAGACTTCCTTCGCGCATATCCAAGTCGTTGGCAGCGCGCCTCAAGGGTACTTCGGCTCCGCCCCCGCGTCGATCGAGATTGACGGAGCGTTCGCCGATTGGGAATCGTTGCTGGTGTCGGACACACCTGAGGCAATTCTGAATCCTAACATAGACATCGACGAGTTCTCTATGGCCGCAGACGCGCAGTCGTCGTTCTTCTACATCAGCGTCGAGGGCGACATGTGCGCGGGCGCGTTCGTGCCCGCGCTGAAGAGCAAGCCCTCGGGGAGCGGCGGTGGGGGGGCCGGCGGGGCCCCCAGGGAGAAGGGGGGGGGCGTCCCCCCCGCCCCCCCCCCCCNNGACCCCGCGACGGGATACGCGATGTCCGTCAGCTCCAAGGTCATCGGGGCTGATTACATGATCGAGGTCGTCGGACAGTACGGCGAGGTCGTGTCCGAGGACCTGTATGCGTACGATGGTGGCAACTGGGACTTGATAGTGACGAATGTGGAAGTCGCCAAGGACCTCCGGAGGATGGAGATAGGCGTGCCCGCGCCGGCGATAGGCGGCGACTCCTCAATCGACTTTGTCATCGAGATGACCGATTGGAAGAGCCGGGTCGACAACGCCGCAGCCGACGAATTCGTGTTGAGCGCCGTCACTGGTGGGATGTTGACCGATACCCGGAGTTGGGTGGTCGACGCGAGCACTTCGTCTCAGTACGCGACATCCATGTCGTATCAGAGGAAGATGTTCTACGACGGCACGAACTTCTGGAGCTTCTACCTTGATGGCACCCACACTGTCTACAGATACAGTTCGGATGGTGGGCAGACCTGGAGCACTGGAACCCGTGCGTTCTCGACTAGCGGTGTGAACGAGACGAGCATCTGGTACAATGCCACGAGTCAGAACGTCTATGTGGTCGGCGACACCTCATCACTCACGAAGTATGTTATTGTCAGAAAGGGTACGGTTGATCCTGGCACACCGGAGATTACGTGGGGTACCGAGAAGCAGGTCTACATCTCGTCCAACCCTGCCGCTGGGAAGAACGCCTTCATCTGCCAGGGGAGGGACGGCAACCTGTGGGTGGTCGGTACATCCAGAGCACATCAGACACAGGAACAGTGGAATCTGAGAACGAATCGGTCGTATCTCGACGGCGATGTTGAAGGTACGTGGAATGACCGAGGCAACGTGCTTGGTGGTTGGGTTTCCGCCCGGAATTCGAAAGCGATATTACTGCCCGAACAGGCCGACTCTGGATATCCTGTTTGGGCGGTATACTCGGTCGAAGGTGGTGTCTACAGCAAACCCTATGATGGCGGTTGGGGCTCCGGTGAGGAGGAGATATACCGTCCAGGTGACAGTGATCTGAATACCGAGTACTCTCCCGCCTCGGCCTTGATTGACTCGAACGGCGTCATCCATGTGGTGTATGGCACCGGTGATGTGAATGGCGTCTGGAAGGGCAGGATCGAGTATTCCTTCCATACCGTTGGGAACGGATGGGCTCCTGCAGATCTCCTCGACTCAGGGACCTACGGCACAACGAGTCCGACGATTTCAATCGACAACAGCACTGGCAACGTCTATGCGATGTGGCTGGAGAGCACCACCAACAACATACTGATAGAGAAGAACGCCAGCGGTACTTGGTCGTCAATATCGATTGACCAGAGCAGCTACGCGAAGAGCTTCCTGACATCGATATACAACGCCTCAGCAGAGTCGCTCATCTGCTTCCAGTGGACTCAGAATACCACGGTCCCCGACATCGAAGTGCACTTCGACAAGATACCTGAGTTCACGGACACGATCATTCCCGTGCTGTTCATACTGACGTTGTTCGCGGTCTACCGTGCAAGGTCGCGCAGGCAGAACGGCGGTTCTGGTGACGTCGCAACGGACGATGAATGACCGAGCCCGTTGCCAGATTCCACAATTTATATAACAGTTGTACCATCCTGTCATTATGATGGCGGAAGAGCGCAGGGAAGTCTTCCTCAGCTGCTTCAAGTGCGGTCGCATAGTGAGGGCCAGCGACGCCGAGTGCCCTAGATGCGGCCTGCAGTTCGGTCCTGGTACGCTCTTCGAGTGCCCGTTCTGTTCTGGCCTCGTCTGGCGCAACGCCACCAAGTGCTCCACGTGCGGCATAGATCTCACCGAGTTCTCAATGAGCGTCGAGCGGACCTTCGCGGGGTTCGACATGGACGAGTTCGTGGAGAACATCATCAACACGGAGCTCGAGCAGTTGCGGTCGTCCGCCCGGCGGGTCGCGTGTCCCGGGTGTGGGCTTATGATCCGTGGCGACGAGGAGAAGTGCCCCCGCTGCGACCTCCCGCNNCCCGATGCGACCTCCCGCTGGAAGACGTGAGCGTGGTCTGCCCGGTCTGCGGAGAGCGGATGCCCATCGAGGCGACCATGTGCCCCAACTGCAAGGCGCTCTTCGCTGATGCCGAGGAGGAGGAAGTTGCTGCGGATGAGGTGCCCGCTGAGGCGACCGAAGAGGAAGCGCCTGCGGAGAAGCCGTCCAGGAGAAAGCCGGCCGGGAAGAGACCTGTGAAGAAACCGAGCAAGAAGAAGCCGACGAAGAAGTCTTCCGCGAAGAAGCCCGTCAGCAAGACGAAGGCCCCGAAGGGAAAGAAGAAGCCTACTGGCAGCGGCAAGAAGAAGACCGACTCGAAGAAACGCTCGGGTACCCGCAAGAAGGGTTCGAGGTAGTCTGAGCGGGTCGTGCCATATCGCACCGTGCAGCCGTTCTGCAACCAATTAAATACCCGCAGCATTATCTTAGTACCATGGCTGACCAGTCGCACCCTGTGTTCATCCTGGCCTGCGTGACCTGCGGCAAGACGGTTTCAGGGAATGAGGAGAAATGCCCTCGGTGCGGGACCTCGTTCGAAGGGATGGAGTTCGAGTGTCCGTTCTGCGGAGAGAAGGTCACCACCACCGACACCATGTGCCCGTTCTGCAAGACCGAGTACGAGATATTCGCTGAGGAGGTCGCGGAGACGTCCTCCGTCGAATTGGACAGCCCGGGTTCGCCCCCCTCCGACGCTCAGGAGCAGGAAGCAGGCAAGCCCGAGAAGGCGGAATACGAGTGCCCCGCCTGCGGCAAGTCGGTGGGCGAGTCGGACAACAAGTGCCCGCACTGCGGCGCGATGTTCTCAGAATGATCACGGTCAGGGCTGGAATGGGGCCGGGACCGGGAATCGAACCCGGGTCAAGGGATCCACAGTCCCCAAGGATACCATTACCCCACCCCGGCCATTGCGAGTCCTCCATTGTCTCTCCCTAAATAAACCTTGCCGCCCCCAATTGCGTGCGGCAACAGGGCGATTCAGGGTGCGCGACGGCACCATTTTCGGGCACCTCCTGCGGGAGCCCTTCTATCGTCCTTAGCGCATCGTCCTTCCGGAGTAGGTGTTTGCCCTGCGAGACGATGAACATCTGAGCGACGATCTTCCGGGTTTGGGAAGATGCCGGGAGTGCGGCGGCCCCGTCCTCAAACTGTCAGGCTGCG
>DUGQ01000024.1 GCA_013331315.1 Thermoplasmata archaeon | reverse complement strand
GGAGCCGACCTCCATCAGCTCGAGAAGGTCAGTTTCCACCACGCCGACCTCCTCTCCTCCAAGAGTCGTGTCGAGGTTATTGTCCCCGTCGAGATAGACGAGGACTCTCCATGTCGGAGAGAGTTGGTCGCTGGCTTTCCCCGACCCGTTCCCACTTCCCGCGATCGCGGGCTGTATCGCGAAAGACACAATCACGATGACGGCGATTGACACGATTACGTGCTTTCCCCACTTGTGAGTCACAGCATACTCCCCCACCACCACGGCAGACTGCCGCCAGTGGCCCGGACGGTAAATGCCATCACGGTATTTAGCCCTTGACTGACTCGCGCTCTGTGGGGTGTCCGAAAACGTACCTTCCGAAGAGAGCCGGAGACCCTCTCGCCCGGGGAAGGGTGCAGTTAAGGGGCCGAAGGGACATAGAGTGCGAAGGAGCGTACGGAGCGACTTGCCTCCCTCTGACCGATGCAGACACGACATCGTGTTTGTGACCGCTGCGACCTCTGCAGGTGAGATGCGTGCGGCCCGTCTGTTGATCGAGAGCCTGAGGGCCTTCGGAGGGGACATGAGTTCGTGTCCCGTCTGGATATTCGGAAGCGGGAAGAGTGCGTCATCCTCAGGCTTGCCGTACGAGTTCGGAGTCGAATTCCACGGTCTCGAAGTCCCTGATTCGGTAAAGGGCTTTGACTTGGCGGAGAAGGTGGTGGCCNNTTGGCGAACTCAGAAGTCAGGTCATTGATCTGGATGAGCAGTGACACTCTGATCGTGAACCCGCCTGTCCAGTATGATCTCGGTGAGGCTTACGACGCCGCTCTCAGGCCCGTGCACATCAAGAACGTCGGCATGCCCGTAGGGGTGCCCCTGGACGACTTCTGGCGGAGGGTGATGCGATGTGCTGGAATCCAAGACACGGACTATTCCGTCGAATCCTTCGTCGACCGCGTCACGATCAGGGCGTACTTCAACTCGCATTCCTACTGCGTCAACCCTTCAATCGGGCTCTTCGGAGAGTGGCTCCGCTGCTTCGACGAGCTAGCGCAGGACTCTGAGTTCCAGAATTCCGCATGCGCGGACGACCTCCACAAGGTCTTCCTCCACCAGGCGGTACTGAGCGCGCTCACTGTGGCGATGCTGGACTCGGACCGCATCAGGCTCCTGCCACCGACATACTGCTTTCCCTACAACCTGAACAATATGGTCCCTCCGGAGAGAAGGGCGACCAGACTCGAAGAGCTCGTCTCGGTCGTGTACGAGGAACTCGACCTGAATCCGGACTCAATAGAGGGCATTGAGGTACGAGAACCGCTGAGAACTTGGCTTTCAGAGAGGACCCGGGGCCCGTCTTGACCGCTCCTGAGATACTCCTCACGTGAACGCCCGTGAAGGCTGGGTGCGCACCGAAGAAGTTGCTTTAAGAATGTCAAGATGCATTCGGGTTCCGGTTACGACAGTTATGGTCGTAGCCTTAGGGGGACGAATATGAGAAGGGGACCGCATAGGGCGTTAGCTTGTGCTGGAGTCGTCTTCTGCATGGTGCTGCCTGCTGTGCTGATGGTGGGGAGCCCGTTCGGAAGAGCGTCTGCCGAGACCAACGCTGCTTGGACGATTGGATTGTACATAGACGCAGACAACGACTTCGACACATACTGGGAAGGACTGAGCCTGCTGTACCTGCAGAACATACCTGCGAGTGCGGATGTGAACATCGTAGCCTTCGTTGACAGGATGGAGTACGAGGGCACTGAGATCTGGGAGATCGAGGGAAGCGACGCTCAGATCGTCGAGACCCTGCCGGAGATGAACTTCGGAGACGGCGCCACGCTCAGCTGGATGATAAGCGAGACGGCGACGCGCTATCCGTCGGAGCATCTGCTGATAGACCTCTGGGACCACGGAAGCGCGTGGAACGGGTTCTGCGGGGACTACACATCGGACGACTGGATATACCTCGATGAGCTGAAGGCGGCCATAATCGACGCCGGCGCCTACATCGACATCCTGTCGTGCGACGCGTGCTCCATGTCAAGCATCGAGACCATTTACACCGCTGCGTTGACGGGGCTTGTGGACATCGTGGTCGCGTCGTTGGAGACGGTCGCCGGAGACGGCTTCCCGTACGACCTCATGTTCACGCCGGTGGCGTTGGACCCGACACGGACACCATACGAGGTCGCGGGAGACATGATCGACGGGTGGGCACAGTACTACGACCCGCAGAGCCAGTACTTCTACGCGACACTTGGAGCAGTGAGCACCAGCAACCTCTATGAGTCGATGGACACCATCGACGCCTGGTGCGACGAGATCCACGCGAACCTCGCGCAGTACGCCAAGACCTACAAGACCGTCGTCAGAGACACCTACTCGGTCTTCTACACGAAGTACCAGGTGGACATGGTGGACCTCGGGAACCAGCTGCTCGCGAACTCGAAGATCACCGACCCGACCCTTAGGGCGCTGACGCAGGACATGATAGCCGCGGTCGAGAACGCTGTCCTGTATCTCGACGACGCGCCGAACACGATGATGTGCGGCGGCGTCACCTTGTGGTGGGGGACGTCTACCGAGTGGAGCTGGTACTCAGGAGTTTACGCGGGGCTCGACTTCGCGGTGGACACAGGCTGGTACGACTTCCTGGTCGACTACAACGCCTGAGGGAACTCATCAAACGGAGGGGGTCGACCCCCTCCTCCATTCTTTAGTCCACACGGCGACCTTGAGGAGGGTCCCTGCAGTCGCTCTCACTGCAGAATTGGGAATCTCTTGACAAGCGCCTGTTCTGACCACCACTTCCCGAGCCCGAGCCACTGGCCAGCCCCGATGAGCGCCAGGAGTATCAGGGCAACCATGTAGACGATGTGGTCGTCCAGAACGGGGTTATTCTCCGGGGGGAGCCTTGAGGACCACATCAGCAGCATCAAGGCGCTGCCGCTGATCGCGGCGACCTTCATGCCGACTCCGAGGATCAGGGTAACACCCAACATCAACAAGGCCAGCATGAACAACACGTCCACTGCCGCGTTTCCGGCGAGATCCTGGTAGAATCCCGCGAGAGGGCCCGTGGTCGCATAATTCAGGAACCCGGAGGTCGGCGAACCTCCGTTTATCCATGCGCCCTCGGAGGATGTTGAGTAACCGAGCCCGATCAGTTTATCGAGGAACGCCCAGATGAACGTCCATCCGAGAGCGAGCCTCAGCGCAGCCGCCGCGTATTGCTCTTTCGAGCAGTCCGAGAGGGATATCTTCAATCTCATACTTCCACCCTTAACATTGTTAACTATTACTGGAGGGGTGTATCAATCTGATACCGAAATGTGACGGGGTAGGGGTGACACGATTCGCCGTGGGCGTGTCTCATTCAGGGTATCGGGCCGGACGCATGCTAGAAATTCTTAAAGTGGGACGAGCCCACGATACACACGGACCGGAGGAAGGAGGGAGTCCCCGAGGATCAGCAGTGAGGCTCGCACTGAGGCGAGGATTTCTGCCAGGCGCGCAGCGTCATCTGGGGAAGGATGATAAGGGATGATGCTAGATTAACGCCCGTGAGGAAACAGATAGGACGCTTGCCGAAGGGCCTCAGATCATCGGAAGCGCCAAGGATAGCGAAGAGGCTCGCGTCGATCTCGGGCGGCAGAGTGCTCGATGTCGCCACCGGCCAAGGGGGGTTCATAGACACACTGGTCAACACGCTGAAGGACTACGAGTCCTTCATC
>DUGQ01000183.1:2710-3154 GCA_013331315.1 Thermoplasmata archaeon | reverse complement strand
TGCGTGGAGGTCCCCTGACACGAGGACTACGGGGACGCCAAGATCCCCTGCCATGGCCGCGCTCAAGCCGGACTCCCCTACCTTGGTTCCGTTCAACTTCAGAGCGGAGCACGAATACGTGTACGTGTGCCCGATCGTGCCCGCATGCGTGTCCCTCATAGAGTGATAGCCTATCTGGAACGCGGCGTCGAAGTCCTTCGATATCCCCGCCATCATTCCCAGGTCATAGGCGCCTCCCTCGATGACGACCACATCATCGTCCAACTTCTCAACGATGAGGTTGAGGCCCGTGTCGTGCGCGTCGCATATCACTATCTCCTTCGCGCCACCCTCCTTGGCCCCCTCCACCGCCGCCTGCACCTCGGCTGTGAGGAGCTCTCTCATCCGCTGATAATCCTGCCCTTTCCTGTCGGCCTGGTCCTCGTGGGCGAGGCCCGCGATCCC
>DUGQ01000183.1:0-2607 GCA_013331315.1 Thermoplasmata archaeon | reverse complement strand
CTTTTTCGGCGGCAAGGGCGGCGTGGGCAAGACCGTCCTGGCGAGCGCGATAGCCTCGCACCTCGGGCGTCGGATATTCAGGGTGGACGGCGACGAGCGATACACCGAACAGAAGCTCTCGGGCTGGTTCGACCCGCCCGTGGTCTTGGAGAAGGGCTACGTCGCCGAGGCGTTCATGCCCGGTCCTCTGACCGAGGCCATGCGGACGGGTGGGGTACTGTTCGTGAATGAGATGAACAGGATGCCGGAGGGCGTCCAGAACATCCTTCTCCCGGCGATGGACGAGGGGATGATAGACGTGCCCAAGGTCGGTAGGGTCGACGCTCAGGAGGGGTTCGTTGTCGTCGCGACCCAGAACCCTCGCGAGTTCGTGGCGACGACCTCGCTCTCCGAGGCCCTTTCGGACCGGTTCGAGCTGTTGTTGCTGGACTACCAGCCCGAAGCGGAGGAGTTGGAGATACTGAATGCGAGGTTCTCCGAGGCACCGCAGGAGACGGTCAGATGCTGTCTGTGGATTGCGAGGAGGACACGGAACCATCACAATATCAGACGAGGCGCGAGCATAAGGGCCGCGATGAGCATGGTACAGTTGCTCGGAGGGCTCTCAGGCGACGTGCCCTCAACGGTGAGGAAGGCCGCGCACATGGCTCTGCCCACCAGGATCGAGCTGAGGGAGGAGTCGCGGGCGACGATGCCTGAGGTCATCGACCAGATAGTCGACGAATGCCTGTCCGAGGATATCGCGGCCAGGCCCGTGGGCGGGAAGGAGGAGCCCAAGGACGGCCCTGACACTGCGAAAGAGGAGAGGGGGGACAGGAAGAGGGTCGATATCTCCGACTTCGTGGAGGTGCTGGAAGCGCATGGTCAGGCCCCGGCCCCCGGCGACAATGATATCGGCTGGAAGATTGCCCAGAACTATCAGAAGATACGCCTGAGGCTCACCGACCCCATGGCCCTCGAGATGGCCAGGAGGATCGCCATCAGGGCCACGATCCAGAGGGTGTTACGGCTGCTCGGTCCCGTCACGCTTCCGACGCGCATCACCCGAGGACCGTTCTCGCACGGGGACGAGCGCGAGGTCGACATCGAGTCCACCATAGAGAACATCGTCGACCGGATGCACATCCAACCTTCCGACATAATCGTGGAAGGACGCGAGCCAAGGAGGATATCCGTGGCATTGATGCTCGACGCGAGCCTCTCGATGTCAGGAGACAAGCTCGCCATGG
Source organism: Thermoplasmata archaeon (assembly GCA_013331315.1). Classification (GTDB taxonomy): domain Archaea; phylum Thermoplasmatota; class Thermoplasmata; order UBA10834; family UBA10834; genus UBA10834; species UBA10834 sp10834u. The sequence goes on along the minus strand of DUGQ01000183.1, from coordinate 1,378 downwards.
CTACCGCGGCGATCGCCGTGCTCGCCCTCAGATTGAAGATGGTCGATTTCCTCGTGATAACCTTCAACGACCGCTCGAAGGTCGTGAAACGAATCGACGAGGACACTGACCTCGACCGGTTGATCCTCTCGTTCCTAGAGTTCAACGCTAGCGGCTACACGAACATCGAGGAGGCTCTCCGGAGCGGCTCGAGGGAACTCGCGCGGTCGGAGACGAGCGACCAGATCGGCATACTGATCACCGATGGCAACTACACGGTGGGCAGAGATCCCGCCGGAGCCGCCTCCTCCTTCAAGAAGCTCTTCGTCATAATGACTGAGAGTCACGACTGCAGGCTCAGCGTCTGTGAGTCGATAGCGAGCAGCGGGCGTGGCAGGGTCTTTCCCGTCTCTGAGTTCGATGAGATCCCCAGGACCCTATACAGGGTTCTGAGGGTCGTCGGTCAGGGTTCGAGAGGGTGATGGCTCACACCCGTATCGTAGTACACAATCATCCCTCAAAGCCCAATTGTCGACATCTACATCATGAGATGTATTTGAAGATTTCTCAGATTCCGAGGGGTGTTTTTGCCCCGCACACAAAAGCTTTTAAACTGTCAGAAGACCAAATCTTAACTGAACTTCCTCCCCCCTCTCTTCTTTTCTTTTTCTGTTTTCTCTGTTCTAGCTTCCGTCATGGTCTCGCTGCGCGTGCTCCCTCCGTGATGCGCCGTTCCGGACGGACATCATGCCCCTGTCCTTGGCCCTGAATCGCCTGGCGAATCCAGAACCTTAATATCGATTGTCCACTGTAGGGCGTGAGGCCGGCTCACGCCTGGCGTAAACCGATTAGACGACGAGGGATAAATTGGATCTCACTCTTCCGGACTGGGTAGAGAGCTGGGCCAGGAAGGCGCCTGACCTGAAGGTATCGCCGCCGGGCCCCAAGAGCAAGGAGATAATCGCCAAGGACAGGGAGTTCGTCTCCAACGCGTACGATCGCCTGTTCCAGTTCACCATGAAGCGCGCGTCAGGCTCCGCGGTGATGGACGCCGACGGGAACGTCTATCTCGACTTCTCCGCGGGGATATCCGTCCTGAACGCTGGATGGTCGAATCCGAGAGTCGTGAAGGCGATTCAGGAGCAAGCGGCCGAGCTGGCGCATTCGCTGGCCAACGACGCGTACTTCGACAAGGAGGCCGACTTCGCCGAGCTTCTGGCGAGGATCTCACCCGGAGGCGGGCTCGGCTCGACCTTCTTTGGGAACAGCGGCGCGGAGGCGGTCGAGGCGGCGGTGAAGCTCGCGAGGGACAACACGGGACGATACCCCATCATCGCTTTCGAAGGCTCCTACCACGGCATGACGTCGGGGGCGCTGTCGCTTTCCAGCGGCCGCCAAT
>DUGQ01000102.1:2075-3677 GCA_013331315.1 Thermoplasmata archaeon | reverse complement strand
GACTTGATCTCCTCCCAGGACCTCGCGTGATCTGTCGTCCCTACGATACGGCGTCTGCAGCAGTGTCTGCAGTACATGCTGCACTGGTCGGTGAGAAGCAGCAGCACCCTATCGGGATATCTGTGCGTCAGACCCTCGTGCGGCGCGTCTGTCGTCTCTCCGACCGTGTCCTCCATGTCGTCCTTCGATATGTGCAGCTCCCTGCTGCTTGGCACGGCCTGCCTGCGGACAGGGCACTCTGGATCGTCAGGGTCCATCAACGACGCGAAGTACGGCGTTATGGCCATCCTGAGGTACTCCGTCGAATTGGCGATCTCCTCTCTCTCCTCAGGTGTCAGGTTGATCACCTTGGACAACGTGTCTACATCGGTTATCCGGTTCCTAACCTGCCACTTCCAGTCCGCCCATTGCTTCGGGCTGACGTTCCTCCAAAGCGGTATTTCCTTGTATTTTCGCATCGCTGGCCCTCCGAGGAAGGAGTTGCTCTAAAGGGGTATATGCTTCCCCTATTTAGAGTAAGTGCGGCTTCGGACCGCTGCGGGCTAGCCCGCGCTGGCTCCGCTCAACGGTGTACGAGCCCCTGACTTCGGCAGATGTCTATCTCTCCTTCCAGGACATCAACCTGCTCGCGAGCACGAAGAAGACCAGGGCGATCACCACCAGTACCGCCAGGTTGAGCAAGGCGCTCTCGTTGTTGGCGTACACCATCGTGTCCCGGAGACCCTCGTTCAGGTATGTCAACGGCAGCACCTTGGCGGTCGTCTGAAGATACATGGGCATCGACTCGAGCGGGAAGAACGTCCCCGCGAGGAACATCATCGGGAACCCGATCGCGTTGGCCGCGGCGGCGCCCGACTCGGGATCCTTCACGACGACTCCCAGCAGCATGCCCATCGACACGAACAGGAAGGCGCCAGCTGCGATCAGCACAATGGATATCGCCGTGAGCGAGGACTCCATGTTGAACAGGGCTATCCCCACGGCGTAGGTCACGAAGAGCGAGCACACCAGCAGGAGCGTGAAGAAGATGAACTTCGACACGAGCCACTCCCATTTCGCGATCTTGGTCGTCGCCAGGAGCTTGAAGTATCCCCGGTTGCGGTACTCTGCGCAGATCGAGGTCATGCTGAAGAGCGAGTTGGTCATGACGACGATGCCGACCACGCCGGGCAGGAAGAAGTCCATGAAGTTGAACGCCTCCGACACGACCGAACGGGTCTCGAAGAAGACCAGAGGAGCGGTGCCTGACAGGTTGTAGTTCAGATAGACAGCGGCAGACTGGACCGCGCCGACGGCCATGCCGTAGGTGGACCTGGTCTCGTCGCCGTATATGACGAGTCGCACCAGCTCCGTCGAGTTGCCCGACTGAATATCCACGAGGTCGGACGTGAACGACTCGGGTATCACCAACGCGATTGCCAGGGAGTTGTCTTTGATGTACTCGCTTATGTCCTCTTCTGACGATATGAACTCGATGTCGACGATCCCCGTGCCGTTCAGTATCTCCAAGTAGACGTCGGAGTACACGCCTTCGTCCAGGTCCTGGACGGGGAGAGTTATCTTCGCTGGATCGTCGCTCGTGAATATCGCGCCGAACACCAG
>DUGQ01000102.1:0-1996 GCA_013331315.1 Thermoplasmata archaeon | reverse complement strand
CCTCCTGGTGTACATGTCCTTGACCGGTAGCTCAAGCGCGGACAGCTTGGCGAACACCGTCCGCATCTCAGAAGGGTTTCGGACGGGGACCAGGACATCTCCGTCGCTCTCGCTTGCCTCGATGCCTCTTCTCGAGACTTCCCTCAAGCCTTCCTTTCCTACCCCCTCCAGGACGACGACGGTCGTCTGTCCGTATTGGGTGATCAGCCCCGAGGGGCTGCCCCTGGCGATTATCTTGCCTCTGTGCATTATCGCCACGTCATCCGACAGCTTCTCAGCCTCGTCCAAGTAGTGCGTGGTGAGGAAGACCGTTGTCCCACGGCCGCGGATCTCCTCGATGAGCTTCCAGAGGTCCCTCCGCGCCTTGGGATCCAATCCGGTGGTAGGCTCGTCCAGGAACAGAAGGTCGGGCTCGTTTATGAGAGACATCGCGATGCCCAGCTTGCGCTTCTCGCCACCAGATAGCTTCTTGGACATGAGCGTTCTACGCTCGGACAACCCCACACGGTCGATGAGTTCGGTTATCTCCTTCCTGGTGGTTTCCATGTCGAACAACCGCGCCCAGTACTCGACGGCCTCGACCGGTTTCAACATATCGAACGGCTCGAAGTTCTGGGGAAGGGTTCCGACGCGCTTCCGAATGCTGGCGTAGTCCTTCGACGTATCGACGCCGAGCACTCTGACCGTGCCCGCCGTGGGAGTCCGAAGACCCTCCAGCATCTCGACGGTCGTGGTCTTCCCGGCACCATTAGGGCCCAGCAGCGAGAACACCTGCCCTCCTTCGATTGAGAAAGTGATCTCGTCAACCGCGCGGATGTCCGGCGGGTATTCCTTCAGAAGACCCTCTACCTCCACGACCTTCCCCGGCATGCTCATCCCCCTCCGGTGCATCTGTCAATGTCAAGACAGGGTAATAATGTTGGCCTCAAAGCTGGCTTCCCGAGCGATGGCGCTCGAACCCATCCAGGGCGATCAAGGACGCCTTCGTCCACAACCCTGGCACCGTATGGTCTCCGAATCAAGATAGTGTCCGCAGAACTCGCAGTACTGCATCGTGCCGTCAGAACCTGGCCGTTCCACGAAGACCACTGAGTCCGCGACCGTCGACCGTTCACGAAGTGAGTTTCCGTAGAAGGCGAGCACGGCCCCGAAGAAGAGTCCCACCACTCCGGCCACTCTGATCAAGGAGAAGAAATTCCGTTCCCTGTCGAACTCGTCCTGGAGGGAGGGCTCGAAACCCCAGCTCAAGTCGATGAACTCGTTGTAGGTGTCCTCGGAACGGTCGACGTTGGCAATCGCGAAGGAGGACCAGATTATGACACCGATCGAGCTGAGCGCCAGCCCGATTCCAACCGCGATCAACGCCTCCCTCATCGAACCGCCGAAGAATGAATTGTCCACGCCAATATATCATTCTTCTCAGAACTGGGCCGGGCGATCCAAGGATGGTTGTTCGAGGGTGATGGGTGGGGTAGATCGGATTTGAACCGATGGCCTCATGCTCCCAAAGCACGTATCATACCAAGCTAGACCACTACCCCGATTCTGGGTGCTGGCTGAGGAGGGGATTAGCCGCCCCGGCATAAAAAGTATTGGCTGCGATTCCGCTCTTCACAACAGTCGGGGCATCTCCCTGATGAAAGCCTCGATCGCTCTTCCCCTGTGCGAGACCTTGTTCTTCTCCTCGACGGACAGTTCCGCGTATGTNNCCTGCGAGACCGTCCCCACCGCGGCTCCCTTCGCGGTGAACGGTTTCTGACCCGGCGACATGAAGCCTATGCAACATTCGAACCTGGCGGAGCGGTCTGGCCTCCCTTCCATCAATCGGAGGATCCCCTCGCAACCTATCGTCTTGAACACGTATGAGGAGTAGACTCCCGGGAAGCCTTTCAGGGCGTCCACGAAGAATCCCGAGTCGTCTATCATCAAGGGGCGGTCGTACTTCGAGACGAGCCACTCAAGTCCCGGGCCTATCGTCTCCTCCAGCGAATCCGCC
>DUGQ01000019.1:12484-12701 GCA_013331315.1 Thermoplasmata archaeon | reverse complement strand
CCTCGATGGTCATGTTCGGCACTAGCCTGATGTCCATCTTCGCCGCCGCGCTGTCAGGCAGTACGGTCTTGGTCCCGTCGTCGGTGTATCCAGCGATCATGCCGTCGATGTTCACGGATGGCTCGAATAGGTACTTCTCGAGGACCTTCCTTGCGGACCCCTCGACTTTGAGCCTCTTGACCCCGAGCTCCTCCTTGTAGCACTCGGTGTCGAAGGT
>DUGQ01000019.1:0-12352 GCA_013331315.1 Thermoplasmata archaeon | reverse complement strand
AGATCCATGTACACGGTCCCCTTCAGACCAAGGCAGATCACCGGGACGCCGTTCGCGTTTTCGCCGTAGTCGAAGCTGAAGGCCGCGCCTGCCTTCGAAAGGGTCGAGCGGTTCCTTCGTACGTACGTCGGGAAGCTGGGGCCCCCGAGCTCCTCCTCCCCGTCGAGTATCACATGCACGTTCGTCGGCAGATCCCCATTGTCTATCATGACGCGCATCGCCAGGAGGGAGCCCATCAGGGCCGCCTTCGAGTTGTAGACCCCCCTGTTCACGAGGACCTTGCCGAACGGCTTCTTCTCGACTATCTTCGCCCCGAATGGCGGATGGTCCCACTCGTCGATGTCGCCGACCGGCATCACGTCGTACATGCCGTAGACGAGGACCGTCTTGTCCGCGCCGACGTCGATCTTGCCGGCGACCACGGGATGGCTGTCCTTCCTAGCCCTGAACATCTTCGCCTTCGCACCCATGCCTGAGAGTATGTCCACAAGCCTTCCCGCGGTCTCGTCGATGCCCTCGCCGGTCATGGACACGCTCGGCACCCTCAGCAGCTCGCGCGTCTCCCTGAGATGCCTCGGCCAGGCCCTGTCTATCTCATCGTGGATGTCCTCAAGCGTCATGATCCCACTCGCGCGGACCGTCGTCGACAGAACAATGGAGGATGGTCTGCTCAATTGCCGAGGAACCTCGGCTTCTTACGCCCCTCGTTCTCTACCAGCTTCTGGACGGGGGAGTCGTGGCACTTCACCGCTTCCGCCTCGCTCTTGTACACCTTGCCGCACGTGAAGCACTTGTAGCTCTTCCTTGCCATCTCGTCGCCTCCGTCAGGTCCGACGCGTGGGTGAAGGACGCACGGAGTAATGAATCTTGTCCAGCCGTCACCCGAGGTGCTGGGCGAGGGCGTCCCTCGAGTCCCTCGTCAGCTGGGCGTCCTGGTCGGCGAGGCGCTTCTCCAGCTCCTCCATCGACTCCGGCTCCTTGAGGAACACCGGAATGTAGCAGCTGGTGGTCTCGATGACCAGCAGGGCGACCTTCTCGTCGTCGGCGAGCTCCCGCTCCTCGACGGCCGCCCTGAACTCGACAAAAGGCCGGATCTCCGGAGGGACGTTGCGCACCTCGGTCACCGCCAGCAAGCGCGCAACGTGCATCTCCGGGACCTCCAAGGGTTTGATCAGAGGTTTACCTTGACCTGGTGGCATTCCAGGCCGAGCTTCTCCTTGTCCAGGCCGAACGCGAGCCCCAGCAGCTGCGAGAGGTGCAACACGGGTATGTTGAACTCCTTCAGCTGCGGCTGGCTCACGTCGTACTGCAGGTGGCAGAACGGGCAGCAATCCACTATGACGTCCACGCCGGCGTTGGTCATGTTCACAAGGTTCTCCTTGGTCATGGCCAGAGCCACGTCGGGCGTCCTCGCCCTCACGCCGCCGCCAGCCCCGCAGCAGGTCCCCTTGTCCTTGTAGGCCACGCTCGTCATGCCCGCTGCCTCGACTAGGTCGTCGAACACATGCGGCCTCTCGGCGTCGTCTATCTTCTTGATGTTGCTGGGCTTCAGGAAGTGACACCCGTAGTGCACCGCGGCCTTCAGCTGCTTCTCGCCCTTCGCCTTGGCCCTTATCGCCTCGACTCCCACGTCCTTGTACAGAAGCTCGACGAAGTGCCTGACGTTGACGGTGCCGTTGTACTCGACGCCCGCGGCGTCCTTCAGTATCTTGTTGACCTTCTTGCGGAGCTCCTCGTCGTGGTTCAGCTTGTGGGCAACCTCGAACAGCGTGTCGAAGCACCCGTTGCAGATCGTGACTATGTCCACGCCCATCTTCTCCGCGATGGCCAGGTTCCTCGCGGCGACGGCCATCCAGTAGGTCTGGTCGAACGACCTCATGACCCCCGGGGCCGGGCAACAGCTCGCGCCCTTCATGTCCACCAGCTCGACGCCGAGCGACTCCATGACGGCTCTACTGGAGCTCTCGATCCCCGGATACCTGAACGGCATGATGCAGCCTAGGAAGAATCCGTACTTCGCCATCTCACTTACCTCCCGCGACGAGCTTGTCGAACCCGCACAGCGCGGCGATCTTCACGACCTCCTCCTGTGCCTTGGGGTCCGAGAACACCGTAGGGGGTGTGGCCTCGAGCCCGAGCTTGTCCCTGAGCTGCTTGTCCTGGTCTCTCAGCGAGACCAGGTGTCCAGTCTTCGAGATCAGCTCCGCGACCTTCCGGTGCGACTCCGCCATGTGTCCCTGCCTGACGGCCATGTTCCTCAGGGCCATGACTATGTCTACGATCTCCACTCCTCTCGGGCACCTCTCGTAGCATGTGAAGCATGTCGTGCACAGCCATAGGTCGTCCGAGGGCAGGACATCCTCCTCGAACCCGAGCTGGGCTCTCCTGACCAGCTTCCTGATTCTGAAGGCCGTCTGCCTGCCCGACGGGCAGCTCCCCGTGCACGTGCCGCACTGGAAGCACAGGTTGACCGTCTTGCCTCCTGCCTCTATCACCTTTCTCGTGAACTCCGGTTTGGGCTCCTTAGCGTCCGCCAAAATCGCTCACCAGAGGCCGGAACGGGGGCTCCGTATATGAGGGTTTTGCTGAAAAGGGTATAGCGTTACCTTTTAGGGTAAACCCCACTCCTCCTGGCCTGCTCCACGAAGTCGCCGACGTCGGGATGCTCTGAGCACGGCACGGCCAGTATCGGATGCACCGACCAGGGCTGTTCAGCCGCCCCCTCGGCCGTCAGGATCCCCCTCCTGACGAGGCTTCTGTTCACGAAGTAGCTGAGGTCGGTCCTGTCCAGGAGGGCTGGCTCGAACAGCCTCTTGGCGACGACGAACCTCTCACCGGCCTGCTCCAGATACCTGAACCCTAGCCTCTGCGCGCCGAAGGCGAGCTGCGCGAAGTCCTTGCCCGACCGGCGCAGCAACAGCAGGTCGGAGCCTATCTCGATCCCTTCCATCTCCTCCGCTCGCTCCATGGCCCAGAGAGGGTCGTCGAGGATGATGCAGTCGACCCTCATCTCGTCCATCAGGCGGAGGTTCTCCTCGTCGGTGGACACCGTCACCCTGCAGGCGGCGCCACGCTGCGTCAAGGCCGAGGCGGCGCTGAGAAGGCAGAGTTCGGACACGAGCGTGCCCGCGACGTGCAGCTCATCTCTGTCCTCGGACCGCAGGCGGAGTGCCTCGGCTCTCCGCGTGAGCTCCCTGCCGGCCCCGGTCAGCTTCGTCCCCCTGCTGTCCGACCTCACGAGACGCTCCCCTGAGCGCTCCTCGGCCTCCTTGACGTACTTGTAGAGGACGGGCGCGGAGATCCCCAGGTGCGCGGCGGCCTTCTTCATGCTCCCCTTCTCCGCGACCGCGGCGAGCGCCTCCAGCTGCCTGTGGGTTATCTCGCCCTCGTCCGTCACGAAAGTCGTTCTGGGCCTCAGGTCCGTGCTCATTCACCCCCTCTTCTTCAGGCTGTAGGCGCTCAGTATCAACAGGACCACCGCGATGACCGCCAGGATCAGCAACTGCGGCCACACCTCGGCGACGCCCCATCCCCTGATCATTATCGACCTGCACGCGTCGACAGCGTACGTGAGCGGTATGAAGTAGGAGACGGGCCTGAGCAGGGACGGCACGGCCTCCAGCGGCCAGAAGACGCCCGCGAGGAGTATCGACGGGAACAGTATCAGGGGCATGAACTGGACCGCCTGGAACTCATTCTTCGCGTTGGACGACAGAATGAAGCCCAGCCCCTGGCTGCCTATGCCCAGCAGGAATATCACGAGCAGCAGCAGGAGCGGGTTGCCCACTATCTCTATACGGAACAGTATTACCGCCGCGAGCAGGATCACGGTCGATTGTATCAGCGCCACCAGCCCGAAGGCGAGTGCGTACCCGCCGACTATCTCCCCCTCGGTGACTGGCGTTGTCAACAACCTGTCGAGCGTCCCGTTCGTCCTCTCGTGGACGAACGATATGATCGAGAGCATGAGCGTGACCATCATCCCCGCGAGCCCCATGACGCCGGGGGCGAAGAAGTCGATGAACTCCGCGTCCTGCCCGTAGATCATGTCCTGCGATATGGCCACGGGCGGGACGAGGCCGTACTGCGTGACGAGGACCTTCTGGATCGCGCCCGCCACCTCCGCGATGACTGCCTGGGCTATGTTGGGGTTGGAGCCGTCTATCAGCAGGTCGACACGACACGGCATGAGGGGAAGGCCCGCTCGCATCGCCTCGACCGCCGCCTCGACCTCCAGCGTGAAGTTCACGTCGAACACGAGTGCCGCCCAGGCGTCCGCGTCCCTGACGGCGTCCTCCGCCGCGGCCGTCGGCAGCCCTCGATCGGCGGAGACGAATGTCAGCCTCAGCGTGTCGCCCTGAGACATCTCCGAGACTATCATCTCGGCGACGGACCCGTTCGCCCCTCCCGAGTCCATGTTGACGACCATCACTTCCACGTCCCTGAGGTCCCCACCGAAGGTGTATCCGAAGATGGCGATCATGAACAACGGCATCAGCACGAGGAACCCCGCCGTGCGTCGGTCATGCTTCAGCGAGCGCAGGGTCTTCCTTGCGACTTCGAGCGTCCTTCGGAGGTTCATCATGGCACCCCTTTCGTGTGGACGAGGAACGCGTCCTCAAGTGAGGTCGCGCCCGCGGATGTCATCAGCGACTGTGGGCTGCCCTCCGCGATCATCCGCCCCAGCCTCATCATGCCGACCGTGTCGCACCTGACCGCCTCGTCCATGTAGTGCGTGGTGAGCACGATGGTCTTCCCTGTGCGCTTCAGCCTGTCGAAGTAGTCCCAGAAACCCTTCCTCAGCTCAGGGTCGACCCCTACCGTGGGCTCGTCGAGGAACACGAGCTCAGGGTCGTGGACAAGCGCGCACGCGAGCGACACCCGATGCTTCATGCCGCCGCTGAGCGTCGCGACCAGGGAGTCCCTCCTGTCGGCGAGGTCCGTCATCTCGAGCAGCTTCTCCTCCGCCCGCTCGAAGGCTTCCCTGCGCATGGAGTACATCCCGGCGAAGAGTTCGAGGTTCTCGCGTATCGTCAGCTCCGTGTATATCGCCATCTCTTGGGGCATGTAGCCTACTCTTCGCACGGTCTCCTTCACAGGCACCTCCTCGCCGAGAAGCCACGCCTTTCCAGAGGTCGCCTTGAGGAGGCCGTTCATCACCTTGATCGCGGTGGTCTTCCCGGAGCCGTTCGGCCCGATCATCCCGTATACAATCCCTTCGGGTATCTGTAGGTCCAGGCCGGAGACGGCGATCAGGTCTCCGAAGCTCTTGGTCAGCCCCCTGGTCACGACTACGCCTTCGTCCATCAGACTCCCTCCACTCTGACACCGTTGAGAAACACGTCGACGAAACCTGAGATCATCCGCTTGTCCTCCTCTGGTCCAGGGTCATCTCCAGCGAGCAGATACCTCGTGAGGAAGTAGGACTGTACCATGCCCATCAGCCCCCTGGCGGCGATCTCCGGCTCGATTCGCCTTATCTTGTCCGCCGCCGTCAGGGCGGCCATCATCTCCGTCAGGAACTCGACGCCCTTCTCCACGCCGAACTCGCTGATGATGCTCCTCATCCGCTGGATTCGCCAGGCATCACCTAGAATCATCATGAACAGGTGGCGATTCGCCTTCAGTATCTCGAGGACCGCCGCGGCATTTCTCTCCAGGAGTTCCTCGACAGGTGTCTCCACGTCCATCGACACCGTGCTCGTTATCTCCTTCAGGGGGGATCTCTCTCTGATCACGTGTTCGAACAGGGTCCTCTTCGACCCGAAGTGCCTGAACAGCGTGACCTCGTTCACCCCGGCGTCGGAGGATATCTCCTTGGTGGTGGCGGCCGAGAATCCTTTCTTCGCGAAGACTCGAAGCGCCGCGTCTAGGATCCGGCCTCGTGTCGAGTCTGTCGCGGATCCCCGGTCACTTGACGGCCCCATGTATGCAAGCAAGCACTTACACGCATATCTAGATTACTGACCGACGCAACTGCTCTCCTGTCGGGGCGCTGAGCATCGGCTCAGAGCCGTCCGGCGCACGCAGTCACCAGACTATCAACGATTAAATAGACTCGCGAGCATTAGCAGGATGTTTTCGAATGCCCCCGGGAAAGTACATTCTGAAGCTCTGTCTGCTTGGGGACGGGGCAGTTGGAAAGACGAGCCTCGTTCGGAGGTACGTGTTCGACGTGTTCGACGACAAGTACCTCATGTCGTTCGGCACCAAGGTCTCGAAGAAGACCGTGTCGTTCGACGATGTCGAGGTGGACCTGATGATCTGGGACATCCTGGGCCAGAGGACGCAGGACTCCCTTCACGCGGCGTACTACCGAGGCGCCGTCGGCGCGCTGACGGTGTGTGACTGCACTCGCCCCGAGACCGTGAAGTCACTCTCGTCCTGGGTGGACAGCTTCGTCTCCGTCGTCGGTCACATGCCGATAACCGTTCTGGCAAACAAGTCCGACCTGGAGAAGGCCATCTCGATGGACGAGCTCAAGGCGTTCTGCGACTCGATAGGCTCCACCCTTCTCGAGACGAGCGCCAAGACCGGCGAGAACGTGGAGGAGTCGTTCCAGGAGATAGCCCGGAGGATGGTGGAGGGTCTCAAGTGAGGACCATCCCGTTCTTCGTGATGCCGGGCATCGCGCTGTCCCACCTGCGGGAGGAGCTCGAGATCACGGAGGGGGATTACAGGGCCAAGCTCATGCTCTACCGCTACGGGCAGCGATGCGGGAGGGCGCTTGTGGAGAGCTACGGCCTCGAGTGCTCCGACGTGACGGAGGTCAAGTCCGTCATCGGCCCGATATGGATGGAGGCCGGCCTGAGCAGGATCCGCGTGGAAGCCTCGGAGGAGACCGAGATGGTCGTCAACCTCGAGGACTCGCTCGAGGCGAAGGAGGGCAACACCTGCGACTTCGCCCGCGGCTATCTCTCGGGGATAACGTCCCAGCTGACAGGGAAGAGGTTCGAGGTCGACGAGATAGAGTGCGCGAGCAGGGGTTACCTGGCTTGCGTACTTCAGGTCTACGAGGTCGTCGACAACCTGAGACCGTCGCATCACCAGCAGCTCGAGACCGCCAGGAAGTACACGCTCGAGACGGGGTACTCCTACCTGATCAAGGAGGAGATCCCCGACCAGTCGTTCGACATCTTCGTCGACGCGGCCAAGCACGGCGTGCCCAGCCTATGCGTCACTAGGGAGTACCCTGAGAAGATAAAGGAGAAGCACGGGATAGTTGGCACCCCCTTCCTATGGCTCTCGATGGACCAGGAGAAGAGCTACTCGAGGGACCCGTCCAACCTGGCGCTGCTGTACTCGGACATCAAGACGTTCATCACCGAGAACTCGGGCTGCATGGTGCTGCTCTCGGGTCTGGAGTACCTCATATCGCAGAATGGGTTCACCAAGGTGCTGAAGCTCCTTCAACACATGAACGACAAGATAGCGGTTACGGATTCGACTCTTCTCGTCCCGATAAGCCCGCTGACGCTCCTCGAGCAGGACCTCAAGATGCTGGAGAAGGAGCTGCGGTCGTTCTAGCCTGACCGCGGAGGAGATGATCACGTGAAGTACGGCCTCGTCATCTGCCCGTCCTGTGGCAAGGCCCGCGGTGTCGAGACCGCGAAGAAGACGACCACCTGCCCGTGCGGAAGGCAGGGCAGGCTCTTCAAGTCCCAGGTCAAGTTCGAGACCGACTCTCCTATCGAGCTCGCTGAGATGGTCGCACGGGCCAACTCGCAGCTCGCGACAGGCAAGAAGTACCGCCGCCCGAGGGTCAAGAAGGCGACGAACGTGTACGCCAGGGTGGCCGAACGCGCGAAGGGTCTGAAGGACAAGACAGAGTTCGCCGAGATCGTGGCGCGCGGCCTGACCGACGAGCTCGNNCGAGCTCGGTGAGTTCTCGTTGGTCGACCTGGCCCGCGTCCTATCGTTACTCGGGAAGGGTCCCGCCGACGCCATGCTCGTCCACCTCGTGGACGCCAACATCGTCTTCGAGGTCGACGAGGGCCGGTACCGGTCAGTGTGAGTGTCAGCGCCTCTTCGAGGTCTTCTTCACAAGCCGTTTGGCGTCCTGGACCAGGACGGGCAGCGACAACGTGTGTATCTTCACGTAGGCGTAGACGACGACCGCGTACGCCGCCGCGAGACCGAGCAGGTTCAGGGGCGGCTGGAACACGTCGTACATGAAGAACGGTATCATCAGCATGTTGTACCCTATGTGGATCAGGAGCGCCTCCGAGAAGTACGGCTTGATCTCCCCCCTCGCCACGCCTATCCCGATGAACGTCGTCGTGGCCCCGTGCAGGAGGACGAACTGAAGACCGAGCAGCGTGTAGCCTGTGAGGTCTATCGCGGACGGGCTCTCGAGCCCTGACGCGGAGGCGTAGATGGTCGCGAAGGTGAATGTCGCAGATATGCCCAGGCCGAACGACAGGCCGTAGAACGCCGTGTCGACCTTCCTCTGGAACTTGGGGTAGTTGAGCGCGACGAGCTTCATGGACTCCTCCATGACCGCGAATCCGACGATCAAGACGATCATCGTCTCGGTCGATGACGCCGTCCTGCCCCATTCCTCGAACGCGAACAGGAGCATTCCGATGACTATGCCTAGCGCGAAGAACGCGAATATCTTCCGGTCGTCGAAGAATGGCTTCTCCACCGCCGGGAAGGTGTAGTCCCTGAGGGTGAAGAACATCAGCGCCATGGCTGGGGCGAACCCCGCGATCGCGCTGACGATCATGACCGTGTCTGCCAAGGTGGACCCTTCTCCCGTGTCGGATTTCGTAAACGTTGATGATATGTTTATAGGGTTTGGTCGGGATATTCACGCGGGGATATGAATGGCCGAGTGTTCGAGATGCGGCAAGGAGATAGGCAAGGCTGAGTCATGCCCGGCGTGTGGCGGCGGACCCAGCCAGAGCGTCGTGAACAAGGGTACGAAGAAGGTCGCGAGCGCGACAGGGGAGGCGATCGAGCTGGGCGTCAAGGCAACGGAGACCGTCGTACGTGAGACCAAGCCCCTGGTCAAGTCTGCAGTGAGCCTCGGTAAGAGGGGGGTTTCCAGGGCGAAGAAGGAGACTCTCGGGGTTGCCAAGAAGCTCAAGGAAGAGGACGAGTGATCACGGTCTCTCCGCTCTCTTCCTGTTCTGCCTCTTCCGTGGGGTATCCGGGCGACCCGCAAGCTTGTCGAAGTAGTGCGCGACGACGCACGCGTCAACGCATTTGCCGCAGCGTGAGCACTTCTCCTCGGATATCATGACTCTGTCGTCGACTGTTATGGCCCCCTCGGGGCAGCTCTTCGCGCATATGCCACAGGCCGTGCACTTACTCGCCCTGAGCACCGCCTTGGCCCCCTCGGTGAAAAGGGCGTGCGCTCTCTCNNCTCTCTCGGGCGCCCCCGCCGCTGCCGATATATGACCTCCCGCGAAGACCCTGAGCCGGTCTTCGTCACGGTCGACCATGGCCACGCCGAACTCCTCGGACACCGTCGCGTCTCCTATCACCTTGAGCATCTCGTGGACCCGTCCCAGGTCCGCAGGCGTCTCGGTGGCAAGTACCGCCTCCACGGAATATCCGCCAGCGGCGCACGGGCTCACCCCCTTCAGCACTCTCAGGTCCAAGCGGTCGGCTCGTGCCGGGGACACGGTGATCCCGAGCCTCTCAGCCAACTCCATCATCTTGGGAGGCAACACCTTCCAGCGCCAGAACCCCCGCGTGACGAACTCCCTCGGAAGCCCGTTCTCCTCCGCCCACGCGAGCAGCTTCGCCTCCCAGGCCCTCGCGAGGTCGGGCGACAGCCTCGCGATCTCGTCCGACTCGCTCGCGAGCGCGGAGGGGCACATCCAGCATCCAACCCTCTCAAGGTCCTCGTCGTATAGTGGGTTGTACTTCAGCCCTCGCCAGATGATGTACAGCCACACCTCGAGCCCGGTCCAGTCCCTTATCGGGTTCACGGTGACCTGTCCGGGCACGAAGGGGTTCTTCTCGACCAGGTCCGTGTGCCCTCTCGAGAACGACTCTAGCCTGCGGTTCCCCTCGACGGTCAAGACTCCGTCGGGGAATCTCTCCCCTATCAGGGACGTGACCGGCGCGAGCTTGCACACCTTGCAGCACCATCTGAAATCCTTCGCAGGCGGCCCGAACACGGGCAGGCTCTGGTCGAACGCGGTCCCCGCGTGGGCCCTCAGCAGCTTGACTTTCCTTTCGGTCACGAATCGCTCGACGTACTCCCTCGTGAGAGGGTGTTCCAGGCCGGTGTCTATGAATATGGCGGTGATGTCGTCGGCCAGGGACTGCACGAGGTCGAGGACCACGAGGCTGTCCTTGCCTCCGCTGAACGAGACCGTCACGGGCAGGTCGTTCGAGGCGAGGGCCTGTCTCAGCTCGTGCTCGGCCCTCGCCTTCCTGGCGACCAAATGAGGTTGGTTCGCCTGCACGAGCCTCTTGGTCCAAACCTTCTTGCTCCTCGGAGGCAGCGGCCCGGCCTTCGCGAACTCCCTTATCTTAACGCCCTTCTCGGCGCTTCTGAGCGACCTCGCGTCCACCTTCGCTGAGCCACATCCGACGAACGCGCCCATCTGTATGACCACTTCATCGCCGGCTCTGATGCCTTGATCGTAAGACTCTATCGCCTCGGCGGGGAGGTACTTGCCCTTCATGTGACCCTCAGCTCGCCTGAGCACGATCCTCTTGCGGGAACCAAGAGCGGTCAGCATCCGGGCGCCGTCAAGGCGCAAGGTCAGGCGGTGCTCGCGCTCGGCGAGGTCATACCTCAGCAGCGCGATCCTGTAGCCGTCCACGATGACCTCGTCCGCCCTGTCCTCGCCGGAGGTCTTGTTCAACACCACCACGTCGGGTATGATCTGCTGAACGCCGTATTCCTTGAGAAACAGAAACCTCAGCTTGCGCTTCGTCCCTTCGAGTGCGAGGCGTACATCCCCCGGCGGCGAGAGCGGCACCGGCCTTCCGGCGTCGCCACACTTGCCGCAACTCGAGCCGATCAAGGGCACGTTGCATCTGTCGCACCAGTGCAGTCTCGCCAGGTCGTTAGGGCGTCGCATCAGCCTCGAGCTATGGCGGCGGGGATAATAAGCTTCGTGCCCCATCGTCGCAAGGTACGCGTCAGCTCTTCTGACACCCGCTGCACCGCTCCCCACAGAAGGCGGGGTATCTCAGGTGGGAGATGATGCTCCCTTCCCAGTCGAAGATCT
Source organism: Thermoplasmata archaeon (assembly GCA_013331315.1). Taxonomy (GTDB): domain Archaea; phylum Thermoplasmatota; class Thermoplasmata; order UBA10834; family UBA10834; genus UBA10834; species UBA10834 sp10834u. The sequence continues at coordinate 1,154 of DUGQ01000019.1, read as the reverse complement.
TACCAGGGTTCATTATGTCGTTGGGGTCCAGGGCCCTCTTGATCGCCCTCATCGCGCCGAGCGAGTCCGCCCGCTCCTTCTGCATGTAGGGCGCCTTGGTGATCGAGACGCCGTGCTCGCCCGTGACCGTACCGCCCAGCTCCAGGACCTTGTCGTATATCTGCCCGACCGCCCGCTCCCCGGCCTTCCAGCTCTCCTCGGAGTACGGCTCCACCAACATCTTGGTGTGGAGGTTCCCGTCCGCCGAATGGCCGTATGTCCCGACGATCACGCCGTTCTCAGCGGCGATTCTCTGGAACGCCTCGACCGCCTCGGGTATTCTCGAGATTGGCACCGACATGTCGTCGGCGAGCGCGACGGACACGTACTGCTCCCCGTACCTGCTCAGCGACGGCAGTATGGCCTTCCTCGCCTGGGTCCATTCGTTGATCTTCTTCTTGTCGGCCGAGGCCTCGGTGGAGAACGCCCCGCTCTTGCGCGCGATCTCCTCCACGATCTTCATCTCCTCGTCGACCGCCGCCGGATGACCGTCGACCTCTATCATGCAGATGGCGTCGCAGTCCGGAAGCCCGACGTTCATGCACTTGTTGACCGCCTTGATCGTCACGGAGTCCATCAGCTCGATCGCCGACGGCAGGAGAGGCTTCGCGATTATGTTCGAGACGCACCTTCCGGCGTCCACCAGTGAGTTGAAGGACGCGACGGTCATCGCCGACGCCCTCGGCTTGACCGCGAACCTGAGCGTTACCTCCGTTATGACCCCGAGCGTACCCTCGCTCCCGACCATGAGCCGGTCGAGCTGGTATCCGGATGAGTTCTTGAGCGTCCTCGTGCCCGTGTGTATGATCTCCCCCGTCGGCAGAACCACCTCGAGCCCGAGCACGTAATCCCTGGTCGCGCCGTACTTGATAGCTCTCATGCCAGAAGCGTTCGTCGCGACCATGCCTCCGATCGTGCACGCCTCGGCGCTGCCGGGGGTCGTTGGGAACCAGAAGCCCCTCTTCCCGAGCTCGGCGTTGAGATGGTCGTATATGACCCCGGGCTCGACCACGCAGTACAGGTCCTCGACGCGTATCTCCTTGATCTTGTTCATGGCGGTTAGGTCGAGAACGATACCGCCCTTGACTGGGACCGTGTGCCCGCACATCGCCGTG
>DUGQ01000211.1 GCA_013331315.1 Thermoplasmata archaeon | reverse complement strand
CCCAACCACTCCGCCCGCGCGGGTTGTCCCGCTCTCTGGCGAAAAAGAGGCCCCGGCGTCAACCGTCACGTCGATACCAGCCCCAGCCACTGGCACGCCCATGTTGTCCACGGCCATGACGTATGCGTCGATGCTCTCGCCCGCCTTCACCTTCTCAGGCGCCGTGAGTCCCACGCTCAGCGTGGCAACGGCACCGCCGCCTGTCGCACCTCCAGCCTCAGAGTAGACGAGCGTGTTGAGGTTCATCCAGTTGATCAGAGTGCCGTCGAACTGAGTCCAGTTGGCCCAGACCTTGTTGTGCGCCTCAACGTTGACCCTGTAGTACAGGATGTTGGCGGGCACCGCCAAGGACGTGATCTCCTGACCCTGCTTGACCAGGTCGATCTGCTCCGCGACATCGAACGACGCCCTCGCAGCCGCCTCCAACTCGGCGAACTGGTTGGCGTAGTCCTGCGACGCCTCGTCCGCGAGTGTGCTGACGCCTCCTAGCTCAGAGTAGTACGGGTTCGGGTTCTCATCCGACCACCATGCCCAGTTGTTCGAGGCGGCCGTCGCGCCGAATATGTCGAACAGAACGCTCACGCACTCGGTGTATCCAGTGAACCTGAACCCGAGTATGAGCATCTGATAGTCGAACGCGGTCATCTTCGCCACGAGCGTGTTGAAGTCGATGGGCTTCGCCTCGACGTTTATCCCGACCGCCCTCATGTTCGTGGCTATCATCTGACCTGCCCGTATCCTGATCGGGTCGTAGTCCGCGGGCGGCGTGAGCAGCGTGATCTTCTCGATCAGGCTGCCATCAGGCATCTCCCTCCAGCCGTCACCGTTGACGTCCAGGTAGCCGGCCTCGTCAAGGAGGTCGTTTGCCAGATCAATGTCATAAGCGTACTTGGTGGCCGCGGGGTTGTGCCACTCACCGAAGAACGGCGAGACTGGCGTCGATCCCTCTTGGCCGAAGCCGCCCATGTATATGTCCACGATCTGGGCCTTGTCAATAAGGTGGGATATCGCCTTTCTGAAGGTCAGGTTGTTCATCGGCTCCCTCTTCTGGTTGAACGCCATGTAGAAGTAGCCGGCGTCGGACATGTACTCCAGCTCGATGTTCGGGTCGCTCTGTAGGCCCGGCACACGACCGGCGGTAACTGCCCACGCGATGTAGTCGACCTGGCCTCCCTGCAAAGCGAGTATTGCCGTGTCGATGCTGGTGTAGATCTTGTAGAACAGCGTGTCTACCTCGTTGGGGGACAGTGGCATACCATATGGCGTGGTCTCGCCAATGCCCCAGTAGTCATCGAACTTCTTCATGACCCTGTAGGAGTTCGTCACACCTTCCGCATAGTACCACGGTCCGGTCCCTATCGCCGCGTCTGGGTCGTCGCCCCAGTCTACATCAACAGTGTAGTCGACAGGGTCCATGTGGTCTTCCCAGATGTGGTACGGCATGATCGGGATGCCCAGCGTTCCAGAGAAGAACTGACCGTAGGGCTCAGCCATCGTCATCGTCAGGCTGTATGTCCCGGTTATCTCGACACCCGCTTCGATCTCCTCGATGGAGAGGTCTCCGTCTCCGTCGCCATCGAAAGCCGGCGCCATGTTGTCGGAATAGGTCGTCCCGCTCCGCCCCATCATGTACGTCCAGTATACGTCTTCCGAGGTCATCTCCTCGCCGTCGTGGAACAGAATGCCCTCTCTGAGCGTTATGTCCACTTCGAGAGTGTCCTCGTCGAAGGTCCAGCTCTCCGCCAGCAGCGGAACAGGCCTAAGATCGTAGTCGGCGGTCGCGAGCGACTCAAATCCGAATCCAATCACGTTCGCCTTCCACACAGTGTTCGATGCCAGATTCCAATAGTTGAAGTCCAGCATGTCCGACTGCATGGCGATGTACAACACATCATCCTCCGCTGCTGCGGCAGCGCTAACAGACTTTGCGGGTATCGCCGCAAAGGCCGTCAGAACCATCAGCAGCATCACTAGTCCAGTCAAGACTGCACGATTCCTCATACCCCTTTCATCCTCCGTGTCCTCCCTCGCTTAATAGTGGAGGGACTAGGTCCACAATCGTCTTCATATATATATGAGGTTTCCCGAATGCCTCATTCAACATCTGGGTATATTAACGAAAGAGGGGAGAAAACAACGTGATGTTCCTCGCGGAAAATAACAGCATTATCGCCCAATTGCGAACACCCCTGCGAGAAGGTGTCTAAACACTGCGAAGGACCCGCGAGTTCTTGCGAGGATGTGGTCGCTACTATTCATCCACATTCGGACAAGAGCATAACTCAGCAGTGGCTTCGCCCGCCAGACTCATAGTCTCTTCTCGTCCTGAGGCAGAGCCTTCCTGAACCACATGCTCTCCCTTTCCTTGACGAAGTCGAATGAACGATAGAGGTCCAGGGCCTTCTCGTTCTTGGCGAAGACCCCGAGGTACACCGTGTCCATCCCCCTCTCCAGTATCCAATTCGTGCCGTCCGCGAGAAGGGCTCTGCCGATTCCCTTCCGTCGGTGCGGCGGTCGGACCCCGATTATGTCTATCCATCCCGTGGACACGCCTCTTTCCCGGTTGAACTTCTCGCTCTCCTCGGAGAGGCAGAACCCCACGACGTCCTCGTCTCTGATGGCGAGCGTCAGGATCCGCGGCTCGTCTCTGCAGTCCCTGAAGTTCACAAAGCGCTCCTTCCGCTCCGGGGCGAAGTTGAGGTGGTCCTGGAATGCGTCATTGAATATTCCGACGAACTTCTCCAGTTCCCCGTCCGTGAAGTCATAGAGGACCTTCCGCTCGAGACGGATATCCTCTGGTATTGGGACTTCCCGCACCTTCTCTATCCCGGTCCTCTTTAGGATGTAGACCCTGAAGGCCTCCTCGAACGAGTTCGCGGTCAGGAGCCGTTCCAAGTGATCGTTGCCCACCACGCACCTGGCGAGCGCGCTCTCCACCTTCCTATTCCTCAGGTACGTGAGGGCGTTGTCGAGCAGCGTCTGCTCGATATCCTCGCCTCTGTGCTCCGGGACAACGTCGACATCGACGTATCCCTCGTTCATCCCCGCCTCTACTCTGTTGCTCTCCACGAGGCACGATCCGAACCCGACGGCCTCACCGTCGAAGTAAGCGAACCACGATCCCTCGGGGTCGAAATCCGGGTCCAGGAAAGTGTATTCCCTGGCCTCGTCCAGGGTCATCCTGCGCTCGTATGGGTCATCGACCTTGGCGCGGGCGATCACCTCGATCATGGTTTCCAAGGTCGCCTCCGTGAGGTGAGGGAGCTCTGGTTTGTTCACGAACCCCGGGAATGAGGCCTAGCGGAGATAACCCTTTTGCATGGACGGTTCGCATGATCGATGAATCGCGTTCGGGGCACCGTCCCAGTCTGGCGAAAACGGTATACTGTGCTCAAGCGCTGGTAGGTCACGGCATGACTGAGAGAATCGAATACGACCTGCTCAGGCGTATGGGCCGGGTCGAGATAAGACGATACCCGAAGACTGCCCTGGCGACTGTCAAAGAGGCCTCTGATGATGAGTCCTTCGGACTCCTCTTCGATTACATCACCGGCGGGAACGAGTCGGGGNNTAGGTAAGAGCGCGAGCTCCCTGCCAACCCCTGTCGACAGCAGGGTGAATATGACCGAGATTCCGGAGCGAACCGTCGCGGTCTTGCGATTCCGGGGTAAGGCTCGCGAGAGCGAGCTCGGGGTCTTCAAGGAGGAGCTTCTTGAGAGCTTGAGGAGCATGGGCCTCTCGGCCTCGGGTGAGATCTTCCTCATGAGGTACAACCCGCCGTTTGTCCCAGGACTGTTCAGGAGGAACGAGGTCGGTGTGGAAGTATCATCGATCGGGGAGGGGATCAGAGACGAGTGAGACCGCCACCTTTGCTGCGGGTTGCTTCTGGGGGGTGGAAGCCGCCTTCCGCGCCCTCGACGGAGTCTTCGAGACCTCGGTGGGCTTCTCTGGTGGGTCGGTCCCTGATCCCACGTACGGCGAGGTCTGTACCGGGAAGACTGGCCATGCGGAGTCCGTTCGCGTGGTGTTCGATCCTCGGGCAATCAGCTACGAGAGCCTGCTCGAGGAGTTCTGGTCGGTCCACGATCCGTGCACCCTGAATCGCCAGGGGCCGGATATCGGCACCCAGTATCGGTCGGCCATCTTCTATCACTCCGAGACGCAGAGGTCGCTTGCCCAAGAGTCAAAAGCCCTGCTCGAGGTTTCCGGCAGGTGCGGTACCAGGAAGGTGGTGACAGAGATCCTTCCTGCCGGACCTTTCTACAAAGCGGAAGAGTATCATCAGAGGTATCTGGAGAAACGCGGTTCTGGGTCCTGCGGGACGTGAATCACCGTGTTTGCCAATCGTAAGATCCTGAGGGAGGCGAGACGCCTTCACAGGGTCAGAGGATAGTTGATGAGCCCGCGCCCAGCAACGATCATACCGATCCCGAGTCTTGGGCATGTATCCGGAAACCTGCCAACCGCAACCGATTTCTAGCCTGTATTCCGGTCAGGGTGTCGGAGCGCAGAACGGTTCGGTCTAGTCTACTGACCTATCCGGGATCTGCGCGGNNCGGTTGCGCTGTGTCTATCGACGTTAGTACCCGCCGAATCCGAAGGGGCGGACACGGCTCTGTCCGTGGTCGACGGAATGCCGGTCGTTGTGCTTTCGGGAACGCCCGAAGAGCGCGGAACGACCTACGGCCTCGCCGTGGGCCCGATGATCCGGGACAACCTGAGAGGATTCTGGGACGAAGCCCTCGCCAAGGGGATGGACAGGCAAGCCATGGCGGCGCGGGCCGTCTCGTTGTCGTCGTCCATGCCTCAGCACATGATCGCGGAGATAGGTGCGATGGCGACCGCTTCTGGTGTGGACTTCGGTGAGCTGCTGGCGATGAACATGTTCGGCTCGTCCGTTCGGAGTCATGATGGTTGCACCATACTCGTGGCAGTCGACTCGGGCTCAGCGTCCGGGAAGACACTCGCGTCCAAGACCAGGGACGCTAACGCTCCGAACGTGCTACTGGTCGTGGAGCCGATCGATGGCAGGCACGGGTTCATCGCGGTCGCGGGCGCTGGTGACTGGGGCATATCGTTCGGTCTGAACGACGAGGGTCTGAGCGACGGCAACAACTGGCTGCCCGTGCCTGAATTCTTCGATGGCGGTTGGGACGAGAACCCTCTGAACCGGTATGTCTTGGAGATGTGCGCGAACGTGGATGAGGCGATCGAGCTCGTGAGCAGCGTCGACAAGTACGGGGGAACGAGCGTGATGGTCGCCGACAAGGACTCCGCGGCCTTCATAGAGGCGGTGTCGTCGTGCTATGAGACCGAGGACGGCAAGGACACCGTCTGGCAGGAGATAACGGACGGCGTAGCTGTTCACACGAATCATTACGTGCTGCAGCCGTTCTTCGATTGGGTGGTTAACGAAGACTTTGGCTACTTCTGGGTCCCGTCGGTCTCAAGGATGGACCGCGCCCTCGAGCTGCTCTCGGAGAGAGACGATGTCGTGACCGCCCGGGATCTCGCGACGTTCACGAGGGACGTGGACGACTATGGCAACTCCCAACCGTGGGAGATTATCGAGAGGCATTTGGACGAGATGCCATGGGGTACCTGGGGGTTCGGCTGGCCTGGATTCTCTATATGCAACATCAGAACAGTCGCCGCCGGGGTGTTCGAGATAGACCCGGACAATCCATCCATCATGTCTGTCATGTGGACCGCCATCAACAACCCTGGGTATACGCCCTACTTCCCGCTCCACAACGGCCTCATGGAGCGTCCAGCGGAACTCGTGGAGACCCTCTCGGCATATGTCGACGGCAGCGTCTGGAAGGCCGCTAGCTTGCTCAGGGAAGGCACGTTCGAGACCTGGATCGAGCTCGCGCCAGTGTTGACTGAGTGGGAGTCGGAGGCTTTCGAGAAGAATGCGATGGCCGAGTCTGTGGCGAACGAGGCGTTGGCCGTTGGAGACATCGAAGGGGCCGTGTCAGCACTCATGGAATCCGATACCTCCCTGGGGTTGGAGGCGTACGAGTTCATCATGGAGCTGTCGTCGTAGGGGTGGCCGCCCCATCCGCCAGTGACGTAGCGTATGCTCCGTCCTGCGTGCGGGCTCTGTCGTCTGCAGCCAGCTCGGATAGGATTAATACGGGTTCGGTAGTTCCGTGATTGGGTTCCGACATGAAGGTGCTAGTGGCGTACATGTCGTCGACGGGCAACACGAAAAAGGTTGCCGAGGCGATCTACGGTGAGATCGACGCGGAGAAAGAGATCAAGACAGTCGGTGAGGTCGAGAACATAGGAGCGTATGACTTCTCCTTCCTTGGGTTCCCCACTCACGGATACGGCCCTGACAAGAAGGCCAAGGAGGTGCTGGAGAGGCTCTGCAAGGATGGGAAGAAGGTCGCGCTCTTCGTGACCCACGCAGCTCCCGAGGACGAGCCTGAGGTGGCAGAGTACATGACGAAGTTCAAGCAGGCCGCGTCGGGGGCGGAGGTCGTGGGGACATTCAACTGCCAGGGCCAGCTCTCCAAGGGCGTCAAGTTCATCATGAAGATATCTCCGAACAAGAAGCTGAGGTCCGATGCCAAGAGAGACAACAGCCAGGGCCAGCCCGACAAGGACCGACTCGAGAAGGCCCGGGCTTTCGCGAGAGAAACCATGAGCGGCGTCTGAGCGCTGGAATCGGACATACGAAGCCTGGTTCACGCCGGTCGCGATGATGAAGAAGAGTGTGGACCGGGCGAGATTTGAACTCGCGACCTCCCGCATGCCAAGCGGGCGATCTTCCGCTGATCTACCGGCCCATGTGGACGGCGATGTATCGTGTGGGTGTAGTTAAAGCTTACCTGAGACGCGTCTCTCAAGCAAACGAGTCCAGCTTCTTCTGGAATCTCGTCCGCTCGCCCTCGACGGGCAGAGGGTACTCCTCCGTGAGGCATCCGAGGCAGAGGTCGCTGGCGCTGTGGCCTATCGAGTCCACGAGCCCGTCGATGGATATGTATCCCAGGCTGTCGGCGGTCAGCATCTTCGCGATCTCCTCCACGGTCCTGCCCGTGGCGGCGAACTGGTCTCTCGTCTTCATGTCGATTCCGAAGTAGCAGGGGGCCCTTATCGGGGGCGAACCGACCCTCACGTGGACCTCCTTCGCGCCTGCGTTCCTTATGAGTTGCACAATCTGCCTCATCGTCGTGCCCCTCACAATCGAGTCGTCCACGAGCACTATCCGTTTGTCCTTTATCACGCTCTTGAGAGGGTTCAACTTGAGCATCACTCCAGTGCTCCTTTCGTTCTGCTCGGGCATGATGAATGTCCGTTCGACGTACCTGTTCTTCATCAGTCCCTCCGAGTAGGGGATCCCGGAGGTCTCGGAGTAGCCCATCGAGTGCGACCTGCCGGAGTCCGGCACGGGGACGACTACGTCCGCGTCGGCCGGCTGCTCCTCCGCGAGCCGGCGCCCGATCCTCCTGCGGACGTCGTANNGGGAGAAGTTCTATGAGCTCCCCCGGCTCGACGTCCCTCATGAACTCCCCGCCGAGCGTGTCGAAGACGACGCTCTCAGAGGCCGCCGCGTACCCCTCCTTTGTCCTCCCGACGCAGAGCGGCCGGATTCCAAGCGGGTCGCGCAGGGCGAAGACCCGGTTGTCGACCATGAGAGTGATCGAGTACGACCCCGTCAGGAGCGACATGACGTTCCTGACCGATCTGATCGGGTCCCCCGTGTTGGATATGTCGTTCGCCAGCATGCGTATGATGATCTCCGAGTCGCTTGTCGTCGCGAACGCCCAGCCCTTCTTCTTGAGGCCGTCCCTGAGCTGGTCGCTGTTCACGATCTCCCCGTTGTGTGCAAGGGCTATGTCTCCGTAGTTGGTGGACATCACGACCGGCTGGGCGTTGTCCAGGCTCGAGGAGCCCACCGTCGAATAACGGACATGCCCTATGCCCATCTCACCCTTCAGGTTGCGGATTTCGTCGGCCCTCAGGGCCTGGTGGGCGAGTCCCATGCCCTTTATCGCCTTTATCCCGTTGCTGTAGACGGCTATCCCAGCGGACTCCTGGCCGCGGTGCTGGAGTACTCTCAGTGCATAGAATATGTCGATAGTGGCGTTGGCGATAGAGGCGGTGGCGAATACTCCACATTCGTTCTGCGGGTGCTCAGGCTCCAAACCTCAACCCCCCTACCTCTCTCACGAGATTCAATGTCAGTGCGCCTTTGCCCAGTTGTAGTGTCTCCGCTTCGCCGTCGCGCCGAAGCCGCACGAGGCGCACACCTTGTGCCTCACATGGTATGCCCTCTTTCCGCATCTGCGACACACGATGTGGGTCTTCTTGCTGCCTCGCTTTCCCATCGACGGAGTGCCCTTTGTCATCCGGTCTACCTCACGGCGATATGTATATGACGTTGTCTCCGCGAACTATGATCGAGTCGAGCTTGCGCTTGACCTCGTTGTCGTGGATCTCCTCGGCGTTCCTCAGGACGAGGTTCATGTGCGGGTCGTACCCGTCCAGGATGCCGCGGTATCCCCTTTTGCCCTTGAGCTCGACGATAACCTGCTGGTTAATCGACTTGTTAAGAACAGCCAGGGGTTTCATCAATTAAATCACCTGATTCGGGATAAACGGGTTGTGTACTTAAACCTTTCCGGCTTGCCGGACGCGCGGTTCAGGGGTTCTGGCTGCTGGTCTGAGGCCTGGGCCTCTTTCCCGCCGCGGGAGGACGTTTCTTGCGCTGCATCTGCCTTCTCCTAGCCTCCTCCCTCTCCGCCTCCCTGCGGGCCCTCATCCTCAGGTACAGGAAGAGCATGAGCAGGGCCGCCCCGCCCACCGCGGCGATGGCGAGGATCACATAGATGCTCAGCCACGGGCGTTTCGCCTCGATGACCAGGGTCACCTCCTCCGAGACGATGAGGCTCGTCTCCATCAGGGAACCGACTCCCACGATCAGCACGTACTCCCCGGCGGGAAGCCCCTCGGGTACGGGTATCCTCAGGGTCACTAGCGACACGTCGCCTGGCTCCAGCGAGGTCGGGGGTGGCAGAGCCGACTGGATCGGATACTCGTCGCCTCCGAGGATCAAGACCGTCTCGTTTAGAGTATCGGTGTACAGGTTCAGATCGAACGCGTCTATCGTGTTCCCCGAGTTCGTGACCGTCATGTTCACGTAGACCTCGTCCCCCCCTCTGACGACGAGCTCGGAAAGGCTGAGGGCGACCTCCAGGTCGTAGAACGGTTGGACGTTCACAACCAGGTTCTGCCGGTCGCTCGCTGACGTGTTCGACTCCGAGGTCGCGGTCACGTTGAAGACGTACTGCCCCGCGAGCACCGTCAGGCCCGGCGTCATCGTCAGGTTGACGGTGTCAGACTCACCAGCCTCGAGGAACACGTAGGAAGCGCTCAGGACCGCCCAGAAGGCCGAATCTCCGGCAAGGGTCAGCGCGACAGTGTCGTTCGAGTTCCCCAGGTTCGAAACCGACATCGAGTAGACTATCTGCACGTCGTCTGGGACAGAGTAGTTGGTGGAAGCCGTCTGCGACAGTGTCAAGTCGACCTCCCTGTGATGTCCGGCGATCAGGAGGACGTTCGCGCTCGCCACATTGCCTGTCAGGTTCACGGAGGAGACGGTGAGGGTGAGGACGTTGGTGGTCCCTGGAGGTTCATATCTCGACGGGCGGACGAGGACAGTCACCTCCACCGTCTCGTCCGGTTCCAGTCGCAGGGACCCGTTCGAGACGGACAGCTCCCATCCGCGGGTGTCGTCAACGGTGACCTCGAAGCTCTCGTTGGCGTTCGCGTCATTCACGATCTCGAAAGAGTAGACCACTGGAATCGTCGGCTCAACGATCCCTCCACCTGGTGCTGTGATCGAGACGTCACCCACCTGGCGGACGTCGACCATCAGGTAGAGTGTGGTGTTCACCGAGGGCCGGTCCACGCATTCTATGGTCACGTTGAACTCCCTCGCCCCGGGAGCCGACTCCGACGACGTGCTCACGCTGACCGTGAAGTCGCTCGTACCTCCTCCTGGAACAGAGACCGCCCAGTCAGCCGCGCTCGTCTCCGCCGCCCAGCCCTCTTCGAGGCTGGAGTTGGAGATCGAGTACACCGCCTCGTAGTTCCCCTCGTTCAGAACCGTGATGTCGAACACGGCGGTCTCGCCCGGGCCGACGGATTGCGTCGTGGTGCCTGAGCTGGCGTCCACTCCTGGGATTCTAACGAGGATCGGCACGGTGGCCTGGTTGTTGGTCTCGTCTGTCTCTCTGACCAGATCGTCCGGGTCGAGCAGCAGGGTCACCGACGCGTCCCCGTCCTGAGCGACGTACGAGATCGAGAACGCCGCGAGGCCGCCTCCGGCTATCGGGCCGATGCTGGCACGGTTCGCCTGCGTCCCGTCCACCAGGAGCGCGACTTCCAGTTCCTCCACCGTGTTCCCACAGTAGTTCCTGACGGTAGCGTTCACCCAGAAGGTCTCTCCGACCAGCGGTTGCGTGGTCGACAGGCGCACGTCGCCGGCCCTGACGTTCACGTCCGGCCTGTCCGTCCTGGAGAAGAACAGCTCCTCATTTGGGACCGCGCCCTGGAAGATGACGAAGGTGTTGTTGTCTCTCGCGCACATCACGATCGGTCCGGTCGAATTCGCGATACCGTCGTTCGGAAGCGCCTGGTCGAAGACCTGGATGCCCCCGTCGTATCCGATCGCCGAGTAATGGATCTCCCAGACGCCCGAGGCCTCGTCCTGCCATACGACATCAACGCAGGCGGAATCGCTTAGCGCGACCCTCGGCCTGCGCGATTCGTTCCAGTCCTTCGGGGATATGTTGCGGTCGTCCACCAACGTGACCCCATCGTTGTCGAGGAGCGTGTAGAATATGTCGAACGAGGCGTATCTGTCATCGTCGAAGACCACATGGACGTTGCCGTTAGTGTCCACAGATATGTCGGGACACGAGGAGGGCGAGGCGAATGTCACCCTGGTCTCGTTCGTCAACGTGACGCCAGTCGGGTCTATCTTCCTGTAGAACACACCGTGGTTTATGACAAGGCCGTTGTTGGAGTCCCTGAAATCGTACCAGGCCACGTGGATCATCCCGTTGGAATCCACGTCTAGGTGCGGCCTCTCCGATATCCCGAAGTCCGAGGTGATCCTGATGTCCGGCGTGAGTGAGACGCCGCTCTGGGAGAGCCGCTTGTAGAATATCTCCAGGTTGCCGTCTCCCGCATCGTGCCTGGCGTCAGTCCATACCAGTGCGAGTGTGCCATCCGCGCAGATCGCTATGTCTGGCTCGATGGAGTGTGCCGGATTCGAATCCGATACTTGGAGCCCGTTCTCCTGGAACGTTATGTTCCCCGAGTAGTACCATAGCTTGGCGAAGTGTATCTCCTCAGAACCGTTCTCGACGTTCTCCCAGACGATGTAGATGTGCCCCTGCCCGTCCACGGCCACCGAAGGGTTCCTGGAGATCGCAGAATCGTTGGATATCTTGGCGTCGTTCGTCAGTTTGTCGCCGCTCTGGTCGAGCTTGACGTAGTATATGTCGCCGTTCCCGGACCTGTGGTCCTCCCACGCGATGTGCATGTTGCCGTCCTGGTCCACGACGGCTGATATGTTCTTCGACTCCGCGGGATCGAAGGTGATCCTGATGTTGTCCCCGAAATCGTCAAGAGTAATGGCTAGAGCGGGCGACGTAGGGGCTCCGGAGAGGAGAAAGACAAGCGCAGCCGGGATGAGCAGAACGCCTGTCACACAGCCCGTGAGCATCGCCCGACTCACGATAGCCATACGTTATAATCGCGCGCGCGCTTTGATAAGGCTTGTCTCTCAATTCTCGTGCCTGACTATCATGGGCGGCAAGTGCCATCCCAGCCCCTGCGCTAGCGCTCTTCGGCAAGAGAATCTCAGGCGATTCTCAGCCTGGAGATTTCTGACCAAAGTCCTTTATGCCCGTCACAGGTTCATTAGTCTCAGCACCCGCCGAGCGCTTTACGAAACGCCCAATCCGTTCTCGAAAGGGACGACATGGCTAGGCAGACTCGGTGGTTAATTGCTAGAACGGGCGTGGAGGTCCCCGCGCCTTCGGCGGGTGTCCATCCCTCATTCTTCAGGACAATCTCAGAACCTTGTCCAGCATCATCTGAGTCACGAGCGCCGTGACGGTGCTTATCCAGACTATCACTGCGAAGTTGATGTAGAAGCTGTGCTTGTGGCTCCCGCCCGCGAAGGAGACCAGGTTGGCCGAGATCAGTGCGTGGGCGAACACTATCAACAGGAACACCGCCTCCGCCAGGTTCAGGTCGAACGACTGCAGGGCTATGGGGACGGATATCACGGTGTTGGACAGGGCGAATTGCTCGTTCATCACGTTCAGCATTTCCATGAGGCTCAGGGCGGAGAACAGGGTGAAGGTGATGCCGATGGACATCCCGTACAGCGTGCCCAGCATGTTGTCGGATGCCTGATACCGCTTGCGCCTGACACCCATTAGCTTCACGAAGTTCTCGCTGATTATGTCGATGACCTTGTCGACCTTCCCGCCCACCGAGAGGCCCACGACGTACATCTCCGTGAACTTCGAGATCAGGTTGCTGCCCGTCTCGGCCGCGAAGAAGTTCCACGCTCGTATCTGGTCTATCCTGGTGAGGAGGCGCTTGAACAGGGCTTCGATGGCGTGCGTCAGCTCCCCGAAGTCGTGCTTGCTGAGCCTCCCGACCCCCTCCGTCACGGCCGACCCCGCGGAAGCCGCGTAACTCCCCACAGCCCTCATGAATGAGTCGTAGTTCTCGTCCCTAGCCCGGATCTTCTTCTCCTCCCTCCTGATCATGTAGCCGGGGTAGAGCAGGGGCGAGACGACCATGGCGACGACGGCTGTCAGGGGCAGCTTCGTCAGGATCCCGAAGATCGCGACAGCCGCGCAGGCTGCGTATGTCGCGGGAAGGACGTTGGTGAGGGCCTTGTCCACCTCCGTCTTCTCCTTCATGTTGTGCCATATCGGGTCCGAAGGCAGAAGCGACTTCACGAGGTACAGGACCATCCCCTCGATGATGACGAACACAAGCGCCACGCCCGGCAGGAGAAGGGTGATCGACAGGTCCACGAAGACCGGGAGCAGGGAGATGAAGACCAGCATGAACATGAGCGATATCAGCACTGCCACGAATATCTCGTTCAGAAGGTCGAGGTCCTTGAGAGCGGTCTCGTACTTGTT
>DUGQ01000149.1:557-2893 GCA_013331315.1 Thermoplasmata archaeon | reverse complement strand
CTTCACGGCCGCCGGATTTGAGGACATCGACGGCGATGACTGGCTCGAGAACACGACCACGGAGGAGGACCTGACCCTTGAGCTGTGGGTAACCAGCAAGGCGGAGGACGTCCTGATGGGCGAGATGATCAAGGGCCAGTTCGAGGACATCGGCGTGAAGACGAGCATCGTCCAGTACCAGGAGACGACGCTGAGGACCCAGGCCCAGGAGGGATTGCAGGAGGCCATACTGTTCTGGTTCTCCTGGCCGAGGGCGGAGATCCTCGACTGGCACTTCGGCAGCTGGGCGGTGGGCGGATCCAACACTGCGCAGTACGCAGACCCGGTGTTCGACGAGTACGTGGCGAATTGGACGCTGGCGGAGACGGAGGACGAGTTCAGCGACAACGCGACCGCGGCGCACATACGACTGTTGCAGAATTGCCCGAGGACGCCCGTCCTGTTCTGGCACCAGATATTCGCCATACACGACGACATCACAGGATGGTACATCCACCCGATGGGGCAGGAACAGACCATCAACATAGTCGACGTCGATATCACGACATAGACTGGCAAACCCTCCAAACCCCTTCTAATTTCATTCGGCGGATGTCGAGGCGACCACAGGGGGGGCGCACGGAGAAACAGGGCACATGTTGAGAGCGTCCGAGGGGGTACTCCCCAGGAGTGAGGTATGGCGGATCTAGTCTCCTACATAGTGAGGAAGCTGCTGCTCGCGATACCCGTCATCTTCCTGGCGACGCTGATCGTCTTCCTGATGCTCTACCTGACGCCGGGAGACCCCATCAGCGCGATCGCACCCCCTCACGCATCCGCAGAGGACCTTGAGGCGCTACGGGACAAGTACGGCTTAGACGAGCCGTTCGTTACGCAATACATGATGTTCCTCGAGCGGCTGTTCCTCGACCAGGACTTGGGGACCTCGGTCGGGGTGGGCACGCTGAACACCGACGTCAGCTACCTCATCGCCCAGAAGCTGCCCAAGACCCTCCAGCTCATGGCGATAGGGCTGACGATATCGTACTCCATCGGGATCCCGCTTGGTGTCTACGCCGCTCTCAGGCAGGATACGCTCAAGGACAGAGGGGTCATGGTCTTCACCCTCGTGGGCTACGCAATGCCATCCTTCTGGCTCGGCATCCTGCTGATGATGGCCCTGGCGGTGTACACGAACATACTGCCCATAGGCGGAACGGTCGGAGGGCTCAAGAGCATAATCCTCCCGTCACTGACGCTCGGCCTGGGAAACGCCGCCCTGACGACGCGGATGATGAGGTCCAGCATGCTCGAGGTCAAGCGCCAGGATTACATAACCCAGCTGCGTTCCCGCGGCCTTCCGGAAAGAGAGGTCATATTCAAGCACGCTCTGAGGAACGCCATCCTGCCCGTCATTACCGTGATAGGTCTCGACATAGGATGGTTCGTCGCTGGGGCAGTTGTGGTCGAAACGGTCTTCTCGTGGCCAGGACTCGGATGGCTCGTCATAAAGGCGATATCCACCTCGGACTTCCCGACCGTGCAGGGGTGCATTCTCGTGCTCGCCCTGTTCGTCGTGCTCGGAAACCTGTTCGCAGATATCTTGTATGCATTAGCAGACCCAAGGGTGAGACTAGGATGAGGCGCCGGAAGACATTGAACGATTTGCTCGCCAGCTGGCGGATGTCAAAGGGGGCTCGGGACGCCCTCAAGGACATGGTGGAGCGGAGCAGGCGGAACGCCATGGTCGTTGTCGGGGCGACAATCATCATAGTGATGATGGCTCTCGCGCTCCTCGCGCCGGCCCTGCCCATAGCCGATCCTGAGGAGTACGTTGCCGACAACTTCCAGCCGCCGTCGGAGGACCACTGGTTCGGCACTGACGAGCTTGGAAGGGACGTGTTCAGCCGGGTCATCTGGGGTACGAGGGTATCCCTGCAGGTCGCGATGCTGGCCGTGCTCTTCTCCCTGATGATAGGCATCGTCATGGGCCTCACCGCCGGGTACTTCGGTGGCAAGGTGGACTACTTGATAGCTGGCACCATCGACCTGTTCTGGACCTTCCCGCCTTTCCTCTTGGCCCTTGCCTTCGCCGCCGCCCTCGAGGCGGGTAGCCTGAGGACCGTCATCATCGCCATCTCGATATCATATTGGGCCGGTTTCGCGCGCCTCATGAGAGGGCAGGCCCTGTCCGTCAGGGAGAGGCAGTTCATCGAAGCGAGCAGGGCCCTCGGCGCGAAGAACCTCAGGATCATGTTCACGCATGTCTTCCCCAACTGCCTCGCCCCGCTGATCGTCTGGGCGTCGATAGGTGTCGCGGACGCGATCACCATCGAGAGCAGCCTGAGCTTCCTCGG
>DUGQ01000149.1:0-527 GCA_013331315.1 Thermoplasmata archaeon | reverse complement strand
CTGAGGACCCAGTTCTTCCTCCACGAGGGCACCGTCACCGCCCTCGACGGCATAGACCTCACAATCTACGAGAACGAGTCAGTCGGAATCGTGGGCGAGACCGGGTGCGGCAAGAGCATGACGGCGTTCTCGGTCCTGAGGCTGGTACCCCATCCGGGGAAGATCACCGCTGGATCGATCAAGTTCAAGGGGACAGAGCTGATGAAGCTCACCGACGAGCAGATGAGAGGCGTCAGGGGCAGGAGGATATCGATGATATTCCAGGACCCCTCGTCATCGCTCGATCCCGTGTTCAGTATCGGTTCTCAACTGGGCGAGGTCATCTCGCTTCACCAGAACATCTACGAGAAGGAGGCTCTGAAGGCGAAGATCATCGAGGCTTTGAAGCTCGTGAAGATAGCCGCCCCCGAGAGCGTGCTGAAGCAATACCCACACGAACTCAGCGGGGGCATGAAGCAGAGAATCATGATAGCCTTGGCGCTGTCGTGCAACCCCTCGCTGCTCATAGCGGACGAGCCCACGACGGC
>DUGQ01000072.1 GCA_013331315.1 Thermoplasmata archaeon | reverse complement strand
CAATCGGATTGCCGAGCCGCGTCGGCGAGCCGAATATGTACAGGTCGGCCGGCGGGATCGCCTTCGGCTTAGCATCCTTGATGTGATGCACGTTCATCTGATGACCCTCAGCCTCGACGAGCCGCTTCAGCTCGTTGGCTACCGTCGCCCCGTTCCCGAACTTCGACGCGTGATAGAGTTCGATCTTCATCGGCACTCCCCAATCTGAAAAGCCTCACGACCATTTCAAACTGCCCACTAGCTGCTCGGGGAGGCCATTCCTTTGGACGACCCGCAAGGAGGAAAGAGCCGAGAGAGGTTTTCGGCCAGTGGTGTGACGACTCCGAAACGCACTAGTACGCAGGAAGGGCATTGAGGCACGGGTCGCGTGAGTGGTTCGGGAGGAGACAGCTTCCCATCAGTTCAACGCATGTGCTCTCCGTTCCGATCGCCCGCGCGGCTTCAAGGCAAAAGGGGGTGAAAACAGAGTGTTGTACGTGTTCAGTGGGAATCTAAAGGAGGGAAAGGAGAAGGAGTACAGGGAGTGGGTACTCAAGGAGTACATTGACCAAATGCAGAAACATGCGCTTCCAGGGTGGACCTTCAGAGGCATGTATGGTCCGACCATGAACCTCGGAACCCGGGACATAACCGAGATCTGGGAGTTCGAGAAGTTCGCGAACATCGACGACGTCGTGCAAAGCGACGACCCGGTCGTCAACAGACTTTTGTCCCAATCGATGGAGTTCTTCCAACCAGGCAGCTGCCGAGCCCATATCCTCAAAGACATCAAGGATTGGCGGGAGTGATCACTCATCCGCACGGGCTGCCCTGCGGTCATACGCGGGGCCATGTGCGAGCTACAAGGTGCTTCCCGGATTGGTTCAGCTTGTATGCTGTCTTGTCGACGGAGTCACTTCAAAGCTTATCGATCCGTTCGCGATCGTCCGGGTCGATTGCTCGCTTCCTCTCCTCAGCCGCCTGGATATCCTCCTCGGAACGGACGTAGAATCCGCCCAGCGCCGCTACCGAACGGCTGAACTCCAACGATGGTGATTCATCCGGGGGAGATATCGCCATGGCGAAACCCCACAGGGCGATCAACAACAGAACTGCACCTGCGATGACCACCAACGGCACAGACCAGTGGTATGTCTCGTATGCGATCATGAGGGACACTAATGCCGCGAACGATACGAGTGCGATCTTCACACCCGTCTTCTGACTGCTAGATAGTGCCACCACGAGTCTCCTTCATCAAGAAATCCGCTGACGGGCTATTAGTCTCTTACCGAGGAATCCCGGGCGGAACGACACGCGAACAGGGTTCTCAGACCGAGGCAGGCGTTGACCAGCCCGTCAACGGCTCCGGCAACTACATAGCGAGGTGAAGTCGTAGGCGCACCGAAGGAAATGGCTGAAGAGAGTGATCCAGCAGAGAGACCAGACCAACCTAGAACGAGCCTAGCCTGGAACGTGAACCTTCTCTGCATCGTCGGAGCGGCCATAGGCGTCGTCGCGGTCTTCGTGACCTGGATCCACGAGCCACCGACGATGCCGGGGCCACCGAACATCCGCTACGAACCGACCATCGTGTACATGATCGTCAACCATTACCTCTACTACTGGGCCTCGGCCGCGTTCCTCGTGGGAACCGTGGCGGCGTTCGCCACTCCCCTGGGAGGTATCCTGCAGACGGGAAGCCTTCTGGTCTTCGCGGCGGGCATCATCGATTCCGGGAGCGATCCGTGGCTCGATGGGATAGACCCTCAGCAGGAGCTGAGGGCGGGGATGTACCTGGGGATAGTGTCGTGCACGCTGGTGATGACGAGCCTGTTCAGCCCCCTGGGGACGGGCCATCTTCGACCCGGAAAGTCACGGAGGATCGTCCTGATCGAAAGGCTGATGACCATCTCACCTTCGATCGTGAAGGACTAGAGAAGCGGCCTTACGCGCGAGAGACTCAGGCCGTCACAGGTTCGCTGTGCCAGAACGGTCGTCGTATAGCGATGAACCTGTGCCGCGCTATCAGGATCGCGGCGGTGAAGATACCGGCGAGGTCGAATATCATGTCGCCCACGGTGTCGACCACCCCTCTCGAGTTGCCCCAGCCCAGCAGGGAATCGGTCGACAGCTCGAGCACCTCGAATATCATGGACACCATCAAGACGGTCATCACGGCGGCGAAGAATCGGGCGCGGGTCTCCACGTGCCCTTCGCCGTTGGACCAGGTCCAGCAGAGCACGGACCAAAGGAGGACCGTGAGCAGGAGCGTCCCGAGGTAGTGGGCCGTGAGGTCGTACCACGAGAGATCGGACGGGGAGTAGCCGAAGTACCGCGGCAGTCCCGCGTCGATCACGACCGTGAAGAAGAGGAGGAACAGGGCGGCGCCCGTGATTACGGCCTTCTTCCGCACCTCGATCGCGACGAGCGGCACGGCGATGCTGAGGGAGAAGGCGTACGTCCAGCTCGACCAGGTCCATCCGCCGAGATGCATCGACAGGAGGAACAGGCTCGCGAGAATGATGAGCACGGACAAAGACGCGAACGGGAACTCGCCGGTCCACATCGAGGAGCGGCGTCTGCGAGAGACGTTCACGACGGGCGCGTGCAGGGACTGAAGATGGGACATGCTCCTTCGGAACCTTATCGCATAGGGCTCGTTGCCCGGCCGGCTCGACGCATCCCTCCCCGCGCTCATGAATCGCCTTCTGGTCGATGCCCGTGAGTGCAACGCACCGCCCCGATAATAGGGTTTTCCCCGCAGGTCAGGGGGGACGATGTCGAGAACCTACAGCCCGAGCTCCTTCTCGTACCTCGCGATGTGCTCGTCGCCCTTCCTCAGTATCTCGGGGTCGATCGGAGGCACCTTGTGCTCCGCAAGCAGGCGCTTCGCGACCTCCCTCGCCGCGGGCGTCATGGCAGTCGACCTCGTCGCCTGCCACTCCTGCTTCTTCGGGTCTCGGAAGTACAACTCATTCTTGAAGTTGCGGGCGGTGTGTATGTGGCTCAGGAACGTGTTGGCGTGGCCGACCTCGGCCACCACGTCCAGGGCCGCGGTCTCCTCTGAGAACGAGTACTTCTTCATGACGGCCCTCACATCCTCCCACATGTATGCGTCTATCACGACCTGCTCGAGGCACGCGCCCTTCGCGGCGTCGACGCTCCCAGCACCCGAGATCAGGTCGGAGCCACAGAGCGGGCCGATGGCGCTCGTGTATACCTGGCTGAAGGACGGCTCCAGACCGGGGTTCTTCGTCTCGACGCCCCAGCCGGAGACCATGGTGGGAACGCCGTACCTCCTCGCCATCTGCGCCACGCCGGCGCTCACCAGCGGGAACGCGTGCGATGCGTAGTCCATGATGCCCGTCTTCATGTCTATGGGCGCGGACTCGGAGCTGTAGATGAACGGCGCGCCCGGGGCGGCCGTCTGCGAAATCACCATGCTCGCGAGGTTCTCCGTGTTGACATTGACTATCGTCCCCGCCATCGTGATCGGGGCCGACATGCCCGAGAGGGACATGGACATCGCCACGACCGGTATGCCCGCCTTGGCGAACTCGACCTGCGCGTCGACCGGGCCCCTGTCGAACGAGAGAGGCGCTATCGGGCAGCTGATGACGCTGAACAGCGGACGCTTCCTGAGTTCCTCCTCCCCGCCCGCGACCATCGCCGCGAGCTCGACCTGCCTCCTGGCGTCCCTGCCGTCCCTCGCGGCCGGAATGACCTGCACATGCTTAGTGCAATTCTTCATCGCTGTCCAGAGGGAGCGTATGGCGAGCGTCTCCTGCTGCACATCCGTCGCGGTGACCGTGGTCCAGCAGATGTCGACCGGGTCGAGCGCGTCCGCGAGCCTCGAGAAGTTCGCCAGGTCCTGGTCCGTGGTCGGCCGCCTCTCCCCAGTCTCGAGGTCGCGCGTGTACACCGCGAGCCCGGTGGTCGCCATCCACGAGTGGGTCTCCACGGGCACCTTCTTGTCGTGCCTCGGGTCGCGCGCACCCAGGACGAAGCTCTTGGGCGCCTTCTCGACCGCGTCGTTGACCATGTCCTCGGATATCTTGGCGATCCCCTTCGACTCGTCGACCGACGCGCCGGCGTCCTTCAGGATCTTGAGCACACGGTCGTTCTTGACCATGACGCCCAGCGTCCGAAGGCTCTTCAGGCTCTGCTCGTGTACAAACTCCTCTTCGTCCTTGTTCATGAACTTAAGTCGCGCGACTGCCATCTGGAGACCACCTCCAACCCCTCCTAAGCAACACTCGGGGCTGATTGGGTGATGTTGGACCCCATTAAAATCGTTTTCCGAACGTTTTGTTAATTTCAGCGTCGAAGACCGTGAAATTTTAAGTATGGTCGGCTCGTTACGGAAAAACGAACACGCGCACGCGTGCTCCATGCGAACCACATGCTTAGGGGGAAGCGAGGAGATCACTATGAGCCGTTCTACCAGGCGCGGTGCGAGGCGCAGAAGGTCCGTCCGGCAGCAGCCATGCCGCATGGACCCCGTGTTCCTCCGGCTGCTGATGCACTCGGGGGCGGGGCTGCAGGTCGGGAGCTAGCGCCGCCGACACTTGATTTTCCACCCAGAAACCTCTTATTCGATAAAAAGGGCGGTTTTCTTCGCCTTTCCACAGGAATTGACGCATAAAAGGTGATAGAGAGATGGCCGATGAAGCTGAGAAGAAGGCGATAATCAGTGAGCTAGAGAACAGCGTGAAGACCCTCCAGGAGGAGGCGGCCGTGGAGGCGGCCAAGAAGGCCCTCGCCGCGGGCGTGGACCCGGTCGAGGCGATAGAGGACGGCCTCGCGAAGGGCATCCGAGAGGTCGGCGAGAAGTTCGGCCGGAAGGAGATGTTCGTGGTCGAGCTGATCTACGCCGCCGAGATAATGGGCGGGGCGATCAAGGTGCTCGAGCCTGAGCTGAAGAAGGTCGCGGGCAAGAGGAACGTAATAGCCCAGGTCGTGCTCGGCACCGTCGCCGGGGACATACACGACATAGGCAAGAACCTCGTGAAGATCATGCTCGAGGCCGGCGGGTTCGAGGTGCACGACATAGGCAAGGACGCCGCGAACGAGCTGTTCGTCGAGAAGGCGAAGGAAGTCGGAGCTGGCATAGTCGGCGCGTCGTCGCTGATGACCACGACCGTGGGCATGCAGAAGGAGCTCATGGACGCCCTGCGGGGCGCTGGCGTGAAGGCGCCGATGATGGTCGGTGGAGCGGCGGTCTCCGAGGAATGGGCGGCCGAGATAGGCGCGACCTACTCGTCCGACGCCGGCACGGCAGTGGAGACCGCGAAGGAGCTCGCGGGGAAGGGGGCGTGAGGCCGATGGCCGCGAAGGACATCAAGAGGGGCCTCTTCGGCATGAAGAGGCTCGAGGTCATGGACCAGGTGGGCGCCGAGGCGATACACGTCAACTCCCTCTACCTGCTCGAGCACATGGGCATCAAGGTCACGAGCGACCAGGGGAGGCAGCTACTCAAGGACGCGGGCGCGGACGTGGACGAGAACACGAAGGTGTGCAAGATACCCAGCTACCTCGTCGAGGAGATGATGAGGAAGTGCAAGCGCCCGGTCAGGATAGCCTCGAGGGACAGCAAGAAGGACTTCGTCCTCGACGGAAGGCACTGCTACACGTGCACGGACGGCGTCGGCCTGCAGACGATCGACCTCGAGACGGGCGAGAGGAGGCCCTCGACGAAGAAGGACGTTGGCGAGTCGGCGAAGGTCGTCGACTACCTCCCGATGATGCACATGTACAACCCGCTCGTGACGCCCCTGGACGTGCCGGAGCACGCGCACACGGTGCACGAGTTCCAGGTGTCCATGGAGAACTGCTCGAAGCACTACACGACCGGGTCGACCTACAAGAGGGAGGAGGCGATCTACCAGCTCAAGATGGCGGCCGCGATAGTCGGCGGCGAGAAGGAGCTGAAGAGGCGGCCGATCATATCGAACCTCACGTGCACGACCTCCCCGCTCGTGCTGGGCATGACGACGGACGCCGCCATAGAGTTCAGCAAGAGGGGCTGTCCGCCGCTGCTCATGGCGATGCCTCTCGTAGGCGGGACCGCGCCCATGACGGTGGCGGGAGCGACGTTGCTGGGAAACGCGCAGGTGATTGCGCTCGCGACCGTGCTCCAGCTCGCGGCGCCCGGCTCCCCGCTCTGCTACAGCTCCGAGCCGATGGCGATGGACGTGCAGACGGGACTGATGGAAGGCCTGTTCCCCGCGGCGAACATGGTGCGCGCGGCGCACGTGCAGATGTCCCGGTACTACAAGATACCGATATTCATCGGTGGCTGGGGCTCGTGCTCGAAGGCGCCGGACGTGCAGGCGGGGTACGAGAAGGCGTTCTCCGCGTTCATAGCGTACCTCTCGGGCGCGGACATGACCTCGGGCCCGGGCCTGCTGGAGAACTGGATGACCCTGTCGTACGAGCAGCTGATCATCGACCACGAGATGTTCACGATGATGGCGGACATGCTCAAGGGCGTGGCCGTCAACGACGACACGCTCGCGCTCGACACGATCATGGCGGTCGGCCAGGAGGGGCACTTCATGGGGAAGAAGCACACGATAGACCACGCGAGGGACATGTGGCAGCCCATGGTGACGGACGGACAGCCCTACAAGGTCTGGAAGGCTGCGGGCGGCAAGAACGCCGCGGACCACGCGAGGGAGAAGGCGAAGGACATCCTGAAGACCCATGAGGTCGAGCCTCTCGACGAGGACATCAGGAAGGAGCTCGCGTCGATCGTCAAGGAAGCCGAGAAGAACATACCCGCGAAGTGAGCCCGGGCGGGTCTCGGGCCGAAAACCCTTTCTCTCAAACCGTTTCCCTGTCTTTCTCGTCCTTTGAGGGCGCTGGCTCGATCCTGTAGTACCCCTTCGGGACGCGTATCTCGAACCGGGCGCCCTTGCCGGGCGTGCCCGTCTCGGTCATGGCCATGCCGGTGATGCCCAGTATGGCCCTCGAGAGGTACAGCCCGAACGATATCCGCCCGACCTGGCCTGTCCTCTCGAACACCTTCTCCTTCAGCTCGGTCGGGATGCCCACGCCATCGTCCTCATACACTATGACGAGGCCGTCCGGGTCCTCCTCGTAGGTGAACGATATCCTGCTCACGCCCTCCCCGTGCTTGAGCGAGTTGTCCACGAGGTTCCGGAAGACCTTCGGCACCATCGGGTCCGAGTACACCGTGACGCCGGCGAGGCCGTTGTGGAGTTCGAACTCCTGCGGCCCGAGGCCGAACAGGCTGTGCGTCACGGCCTTGCCCATGTCCATCCACTCCGGCTCCTTGACCCCGACGCGCTCGTAGACGCCCGTGAACTCGAGGTACCGCTCCAGGTTCGTCGACGCCTCCGATATCTTCTCGAGCTTCCTGAGGGCCTCCTCGTCGTCGACCATCTCCTCCACGATCGTGACCCAGCCCTTGATGACCGCCACCTGGTTCAGCGCGTCGTGGCGTGTGATCGACCCCAGGAGGCGCAGCTTCGCGGTCGCCTTCTCGAGCTCGTCCGTTCGGGCCTTGACCCTGCCCTCGAGGTCGTGGTACAGGACCGAGAGTTCCTCGGCCATCTCGTTGAAGGCCGCGGCCAGCTGCCCTATCTCGTCCGAGGAGCCCATCTCCACGCGGGCGTCTAGGTCTCCGTCGGAGTACCTGTCCGCGACGGCGGCGAGGGTGCGGATCCGCGTGGATATTGAATGCGCGAACAGTCCGTAGACGGCCATGGACGCGACGACGACCAGCACGGACGCGGCGATTATGTTGGCCCTCAGGTCCTCCACGGGCTGGAGGACTTCGGACGCGTCATGGTCCACCACGACGACCCAGTCGCCCCCGCCGTATCTCAGGTATCNNCCCCCCCCGCCGTATCTCAGGTATCCCGCAGAGGAGGAGTAGGCGAACAGCTTGTCGCGGTCGCCCTCGACGGCCATGAAGTAGCCCTCGCTATCGACTATGGCGGAGTAGTACTCCTCGTCGGAGATGTCCTCGAACACGCGAAAGGCGCCCTCGGAGTATATCATGCGGCCGTCGGTGGATATGAGTCGGATCTGGGTCGAGCTGTACGCCTTGCCCAGGTAGACGGACTCGTCTATCACGCCAACGACGTTCAGGAAGGCCATCATGGCGCCTATCATCTCGCCCTCGTAGTCGTTCACGAGGACGTAGACGCGCATGCCGTGAGTGCCGGTGACGGGGTCCACGGCGATCTCGCTGAAGTAGTCCCCCTGGTCCAGGAGCTCGGGCCATGAGGTGTTGTCGACGTACGAGTAGCGCAGGGTCCGGTCGGACATCGCCACGACGGCCCCGTACTTGTTCACGACCGACACGCGGCTGTACACCATCACGCCATGCTCCTCGAGGTAGTGTTCCACCAGCTCACTCCTGAGCCGGGCGGACACGTCGTTCGCCAAGATGGCGTCCATTATGGGCGTGGTCTCGTCCGGAGGGGTGGCCCTCCACTCCGGGTCGACCGAGGATATGTACGCTTCGGGGTCGGCCATCGCGTCGAACTCCGCGTTGGTCTCGTTGAGGTACCTCTGGATGGCGTCGTCCAGGCTGGTCTGGTAGAGTTCGTGGTACTTGAGGTATATCGTCCTCTCGATGACGGAGGCGACGAAGCTGGCGTAGTGCGTGCTCTCGATGCCGACGGCCTCGATGGTGTAGTCGCGGCCCTTCTCCATCGAGTACACCGCGAGGCCCGTGAGTATGAGCACCAGGGCTAGGAACAGGGAAATCGTCTTCGCACCGATGGTCGCAGCCCGCAGTGGCATGAGCCTCCCAGTCATCAGAGGTACACTAGTTCCCCCTCCACGATCCGCGCGGGGTACACGCTGAAGTCGAAATCGTGCTCCTCGAGCCCGATCACCAGGCTGCCCATCGTCCCGGTGAAGATGAAGCCCTGGCTGAGCTCCTGCTCGAGGCTATTCCTGGTCACTTCCTTTCCCTCCAGCAGGCCGTGGACCAGGTTCACGATGTCGTACGCCACCGCGCCGTGGTGGGTCACGTCTATTCCGTAGGTCAGCTTGAAGTCCTCCAAGAAGGCTCTCGCGAGAATGTTCTCCGATTTGTACAGCAGCGGGGCGGACACGTAGACGCCGTCCGCCGCCTCGAGGCCCCACATGTAGCTTGACGACGCGCAGCTCGACGCGATCACGTGGCCGTCGTACCCGCTCTCGTGGATTGCCTCGAACATCTGGGCGAGGGCCACACAGGTGCTCACCGTGAGTATCGCCTGGTTGTCAGTCAGGTTCGCCACGGCCCCGCTGTAGTCCGTCTCGTCGATCCCACAGGGTTCATCCTCCACCGTCCCGCCGGCCTCCACGAACGCCTCGGAGAAGGCTTCGTGGATCGAGCACCCGTGAGGGGACTCCGTGTACAGTAGGCCCACCCGGGTCACGTTCAGGTCGGCCATCATGGTCATCGCGGAGGCGACCTCCATCTCGGGGGGAACGTTGTACCTGTAGGTGTACTGAAAACCCTCGGTGGCGCCAGGGTAGGACGACAGGCCGATAAGGGGAACCTGGGCGGTCTCGGCCAAGGGGGCCATGGCGCCGAGGAACCCGCAACTTATGGTTATGTAGAAGAGCGGCCGGTGCTTCTCCTCCATCTCCTCGAAGGCCTCGGATATGGCGTCCAGGTCCTCAGGGACCTCGGAGAAGACCATCCGGAGGCGCTTGTTGCCGATGCCTCCCCAGGCGTTCAGCTCGTCCATGGCCATCTGCACGGCGTCCCTGACCTCCTCCGAGTGGCTGACGGGGCCCTCTTCGGCGGGGATTATCACGCCCACGACGACCGTTTCTGGGGTGGGCTTGAGGACGGTCACGGCCAGGCCGACCAACGCGACGACAACGACGACGATCACAGCCACGGTGATCGTCCTGCTCATGCTAGACCTCGTCCCGGGGTCAGGACGCGGACGTTCTCGGGATGGACTCTCCGGACTATCACGAGCACTCTGGTCACTGCCAGACACGAACAACACTCCAACCAGGATGTAGGAGCGATTAGCGCCGTAATACTTGCGACGTCCTCTTTACGCCCGTAAGAACCGAATGGCGCCACGTGTGCACATCGTATGACTGCCGAAGACTCCGTTTTCCGGGGCTTCTAGAGGGGTGGGCGTTTCCGCCGCGCGAGTATCGGGTCTGCGCCCGTCCTGCTGTGTAATGCCCGGGAAACGGCCTTCCCGCGCTCAGAACTTCGCGAAGGTCTCCTTCTTCGCCCCGCATATGGGGCACGTGTCGGGCATGGTGCCCTCTCCGGTGTAGCCGCACACGGGGCAGACGTGCAGCTCCCCGAGCTCGACATCGCCCCCAGCGTCCACGGCCTCCTTGGCCCTGGCGTAGAACTTCGCGTGTATCTTCTCGACCTCCAGCGCGAAGCTCATGCTCCTGAGGGCCGCCTTCTCGCCCTGGTGCTCCGCCACCGCCTTGAAGGCGGGGTACATCTCGTCGACCTCGTAGTTCTCGCCCTCNNTTCGACGGCGTCTCGCCGATGTTTCCAAGCGCCCGCCAGTGGTTGGTGGCGTGCACCTTCTCCGCGGAGGCCACGGCCCTGAACAGCCTCGCCACCCGCGGCTTGCCCTCCTTCTCGGCCTTGTCGGCCCAGATGGAGTACTTCATGTACGCCATGCTCTCGCCCGCGTAGGCCTCCTCCAGGTCACGCTTGGTCATCTTGTGCATGTCAACCTCGCTCCTTCCTCCGGATAGCCGAAATCCGTCCTCGGCCAGATGGTAACCCCGCGGCCGATAAATACTCTTTGCCTTCGCCTTCTGGTAGCGCCACTGGACAATGATTTGATTAGGGCGGATGACCTACGCGATGAGGCCATGGACCCGTTCCAGCATCTGCTCCTGCCGCTGATGTTCCTCCTGGCCATCAGGATGGACCATCGCAGGGCGATCATGTTCGCCCCGCTGGCGGTCCTGCCAGACTTCGACGCCCTCTTCGACCTACACAGGGCCCTCGGGCACAGCTTCGTCCCGATCCTGATCGTCCCGATGGCAATCCTTCTCTACTCGCGCTACAGACGGCCGGAATGGCTCCTGTCGGCTCTGATCGTCCAGTTCTACCTGGCGTCGCACGTCGTCCTGGACCTCGGAGGGGTGGCCTTCCTGTGGCCGATGATTCCCGAGCAGTTCTACTTCGAACCCTCGATAACCTTCTCGACGGACGGGGGCATCAACATGGGGTTCTACCTCGACTACGGCATGCGCGAGCTGCCCGAGATGACCACCACGAGCTTCCTGTCCGATACCGGGTTCGCGCTGATACTCCTCGGCGTGCTGATGGCCGCCGTCTTCAGGCGCGAGGCGGTCGGGGCGTTGAGGGAGGCGTGGTCCGCGGTGAGGGAAACCTTCTTTAGCATCCTGCGCAGGGCATGACCTGACCTCGCCTGACAGGTGATACTTAAACCCTTTCGCGTGCGGCACGTGCCTGGGTCGAAAAGGACTCACTGACGGAGAGACACGACACCGTCGCCAGTGCCGTTATCAATCCCGATAACTCACCCTCGCCCATATAAATAGTCCAGGGGAGAGTAGTAACGTTCCGCTCAAGGGTGAGCGAGGGCCAATTGACATGTCAGTCCCAACTCCCGAAAGTGGTGAACCGGCCCCAGGGCCGGCCCGCTCTCGACGACTCCATTCGCTACTAGTGTGCGCGATTATGTTGCTCGCGCCCCTCCTCGCCCTTGTGCCATCCGCTTCTTCGGACCCCGTGGACGTCGACAACCCCGACTACACGAGGACCGTGTACTGGAACGTNNCTCGACCAGCCCTCGGACTACCAGCTCGGGAACGCGACCATGGACGCGGGACAGGTGACCCTGACATGGATGGCCGAGTCGGACATCGAGACCACGAGCGGCGACTTCTCCTCGGGTTCGTTGCTGAACATGGACACGTCGTCTCAGCCGGGTTCGATCGTCCTTGACGAGACGACCACATTCACGAACGTCCTCACACTGGATCCCGACGAGACGAGCGGATGGGACACTTTCATCAATGAGGACCGGCCGAACGACAACTACGGGACCGACAAGGACCTCAGGCTCGATTCGGAGCTGGGGAAGGTCGTCAGGACGCTCATTCGGTTCGATGTCGGCGAGATACCCTCGTCCGCGGTCGTCAATTCCGCGATACTCTCGCTATACGAACTGTCGGGGGGCAAGGGGGATCCCGTCACGTTCAGCATACACGCCGTCTCCAGGCCGTTCGTCGATACGGAGGCTACCTGGACAAAGCCGTCAATCGCTGAATTCTGGGCAACCTCGGGAGGCGACTACGATCCCGAGGTGTACTACACAGGCACGTTCGACAACACGATCGGCTGGAGGGACATCGACATCACGACCCTCATTGAGCGCTGGGTCAGGGGAGGCATAGACAACAACGGCATGATATTCGTGCCCGTCGAAGGGGCGACCGACTCGCTCAAGATGTTCGCCTCGTCGGACGAGACGGGATCATGGCAGTACAGGCCGCAGCTCACGGTCGACTACACCGTCCAGGGCGGTGAGGGAGTGTATGAGTCCGGCCCACTCGGGCCTGGCACGAACGCGACCTTCACGACTGCATCGTGGTCGAACGATACACTCTCGCTCTTGGATGACGAGTTCGCGGGGACTTCGCTTTCCACCAATTGGGACTGGTGGAACGACCCCTTCCTTGAGGGCGGGAGCTACAATGTCGGCGTCACTGCGCCTGGATGGCTCCACGTAACGGGCGGGGCGAACAACCAGAACGTCGACACCACCATCGGTTCCAATTGCGTCTTCCAGGAAGTCACGGGCGACTTCGTAGCGACGACCCAGGTCCGAGAGCTCTTCACGGCCAACTCGATGGATGCCGGCCTGCTGTTGATAGAGAGCAACACCAGCTGGGTATCGATATCCATGAGCGATGCTGGGGCCAGCGGCAGGTTGCGCGTAGTCGTGTGCGAGGACGGCGTCAGCGACACGGTGGCGAACACCGGATGGGTCGACCTAACGACGGCGTATCTCATGATCGAGCGCGATTCGAGCGGCCTGTGGTTCCGCGTGAGCGAGGACGGCCAGGATTGGACCCTCTTGGAGAACCATGTCCCGACGCCGCCCATNNTGGACCCTCATGGCGAACCACGTTCCGACGCCGCCCATGCGGCAGAAGGTCAAGGTCGGCCTGTTCGTCTCATCCGGCTCGACCGCGCAGCCGTCCGCCCAGTTCGACTTCTTCAGGGTGGGCACGGACTCGGCGCCCACGCTCCAGATAATGGTGAGCACGGGCAACTCGACCTCGCTCTCCGACCCGTCGTGGACCGGCTGGAGCCCGCAGCTGCCGGGGACAAGCGCCGTGATAGACGTCACCGCCAAGTACCTGAGGTACAGGATGTACATGTCGACCCCGGTCGAATGGTACACCCCTGCCTTCCACCAGTTCGAGATAGGTTGGGAGAGGTACGCGGAGTCGGGATATGTCGAGACGGAGGACATCACCCCGACGGATTTCAGCATATGGCTCACGCTCGGCTCGGACCATTACGCCCCCTCGGCGGTCGTCGAGTACTACTACTCCGTGGACGGGGGGGAGCACTGGGAGTTCTCGACCTCGGGCACCTCAGGGAGCATATACTCGATCCTGCCGTCGATCCGCATAAGGGCGGAGATCACCTCGCTCGACACGCTCGAAACGCCAACCCTCGAGTCGTTCTACATCGTCTATGGCACAGCCCTGTCGACGTTCTACATCGAGACCCCGGATGTCGTCGTGGCCGGGGAGTACTTCGAGGTGGACATATCGGCGAAGAACACGGCCAACGACACGATGACCTTCTGGGTAGGGAGCGTGACAATGGAGGCGATGAACGCCGCCGGCACCGGACCTGCGTCCACCGAGCTCGACATCGCGAGCGTGGTCGTCACCCACGGAGGCCACGTGGAGATCACGACCCAGAGGTACTACTCGGCCGAGACCATCAGGATACTCGTCTACTCCGACGGCACGACCGGGATGAGCGGTCCGATAACCGTCCTTCCCGCGGCCATCGACTCGATAGAGCTCGATCCTGACGGGCTCGGAGCCGTGGTCGAGGGGACATCGACCACCATCGAGGCGCAGGCGCTGGACGGGTACGGCAACCCGGTCCCGGGCGCCGCGCTCGCGTGGACCGTGTCCGCCGGCCTGGGATATCTGGATAGATATACGGGGCAGACCGTCATCTTCACTGCAGGCGACCCCTACAACTCCGGCTTCATCAACGTCACCTCCGGCACGGTCGCAGCATCCATGTTCGTTTCCGTGGAGGCCGATGGCCATCCCCCGGGCATACTCATACCCATCCCCGACCAGCTCGCGGTCGAGGACGGGCCCACTTGGACCTATGACATCGGCCCGCACGTGTTCGACCCGAACAACCCCGACTCCGAACTCAGGTGGTTCGTCACCAACGAGACGCTCGTCACCGCGAGCAACGAGAACAAGACGGGCGACCTGACCCTCACGCTCACGCCTAATCATGACATGTACGGAAACGACACGCTCACCTTGCACGTAGTCGACCCAGAGGGGTTGCGCACTGCCTCGGAGTTCCTCGTCAGCATCGAACCCGTGAACGACGGCCCGACGATAGAGGTCATAGCGCCTCTAGTCGTGCACTACGATGTCCCGTACGTTTACAGCCTCCGGCACTACGTGGACGACGTCGACAACGACCAATCGGAGTTACAGCTGTCGGTCGACGTGGCCAGCGAGCCGTACGTGGACGTGGACGGCCTGACGATCATCGTGAACTACCCGTTCTCGTTCGTGGGCACGACCCAGAGCGTCGTCGTCACGGTCAGCGACGGCGACCTCGAAGGCGCGACAATAGTAGACATAACCGTCTCGACGAACAACGTGCCCGTCCTGCTGGAGAACCTGCCGGACATCATGTTATACCAGGGAGAGGCGATGCTGAGCGTCTTCGACCTCGACGACTACTTCATGGACCCTGACGAGGACGCGCTGTACTATGTCAGCGGGCAGACGCACGTGTTCATCAACATCACGGACGGAGCGGTCAACGTGTACGCCCCCGCCGACTGGGCGGGGGAGGAGTACGTGGTCTTCAGCGCTGTCGACCCTGAGGGGGCCCGCGTCGAGGACGCGATACTCGTTACCGTCCTTCCTGTCAACCAGCCGCCCTGGATAGAGGGCGTGCCGGACCTCGTCGTGAGGTACGACCTCCCGTACGAGTTCGACCTCACGAGGTACATAGGCGACGGCGACGACCCGATAGGCTCGCTCGTCGTCACGACCAACGACATACACATCGCGGTCATCGGGACGGTGCTGTCGCTCCAATACCCGGAATCGATGAACGGCTCGACCGTGCAGGTCAACATATCCATCACGGACGGCGAGTTCTTCGACTGGCAGGTCATCGACGTCTTCATCTCTGCCAACACGCCCCCGGAATCGCTCGGACCGCCCGACCACTCGTTCACCGAGGACTGGCCGATACCGTACCCGCCGTCTGGCAAGATGGAGATATGGTTCGAGGACGAGGAGGACGGGACCGACCTGACCTTCCAGGCCTTCTCGTGGTCCGCGAGCGTGACCGTCAACGCGATACAGGATGGACTTGGCAGCTGGATCCTGAGGTTCAACACGGCCCAGGACTATTACGGCGAGAGCAAGGTCACCATACGCGCCATCGACTCGGACGGCGCGTTCGTGGAGGAGGCGATCGTGCTCAACGTCGTGTCGTCTCCTGACGCGCCCGCATTCGATCTAACGAGAGGGTTCAACGTGACTATGGGCACCGAGACCTCGTTCGACCTCTCAGACTACATTCTCGACCCCGACACTGAAGACTCGAAGCTCAGGATAGTCGTGCCTGAGGAGTACGCCCACTACATAACCGCGAGCGCCACCCTGGTGAGGATGAACTTTCCCGACGGATACCTCGGTTCCGGCGAGAGCTCGAGGACGATAGAGGTCCAGCTCAGGGTCGTCGACCCGGAGGGAATGTGGGACACCTCGGTCATGAGCATCACGATCAACAAGCCGGCCGTGGTCCAGGCCGTGCCCTCGTGGGGCTTCTTCCTGTTCCTGTTGGCGGTCGGCACATCGGTCGCGTTGTTCGGCATGGTGCTGAACATGCGGAAGAAGCCGTTCGTGATCAGGGACATGATGCTCGTCCACGAGGACGGCTTCCTGATAAGCAGGTTGGCCGAGTCGAAGGACGACCACGAGATGGACGAGGACATCTTCACGGGCATGATGACGGCTGTCCTGAACTTCGTGGAGGACTCGATGTCGTCCACGCAGGAGCATCTCAAGTTCTTCGGGTTCGAGCACTACAGGGTCATGGTCCAGAGGGGCAAGAGGCTCTACGCGGCCATCATATTCGAGGGCGACCGTCCGAACGACATCGAGGAGAAGCTGACGGCGTTCCTGCTCAAGATCGAGAAGATCTACCGGAAGAGCCTCACGCACTGGACCGGGGACATAGACGTGGACTTCGCCGGCGCGAGCCTGTTGATCAAGACCTTCGTCGACGAGAACAGCAAGAAGGGCAAGGCGAAGAACGGGAACGGTCTGCTGACGAGGAACGGCACTGGGGCGAACGGTCTTACCGGCAAGACAGAGGATCGCGCCATTACTTCGTCGGAAACCTCGCTGACAGGCGACTCGGTTGGTCCGTCATGACCATCGAATGAGAATCAAAGCGTCCTGAAGCCGACTATGTTGTTGTCGGTCGGGCCACCGACGTAGAACACGCACGATCCTGAGAGTGCCTCGTCGATCGTAGCCTCCTCGATCACGACGACCCCGAATGGGAACTCCTGGGCGCCGTTGGTCGACCACTGCTCCTCGAGTACGAAGAACGAGGACGCGTTCAGGGAGAGACCTTCCCTCAGGTCATAAGGCAGTCCACGGTCGTACTCGATATCGAACAGCCTCCAACCGGTCTCCCCGAGCCGTTGATCGGACGAGTACTTGTCGACTTCGTGCTCTGAGAACCACAGGACGGCGTCGTACTCGAAGTCATAGGTCTGGTTCTGTACTCCGAACAGCTCCTGGCTGTTGTAGGCTATGGGTAGCGTCGAGGCGCAGATGATGACCAGGCAGATGCCGCCCGCGACGCCAGCACGGGGGCGGCCTCGGAAAAGGTGCGCGAAGCCGAGGCCGACGAGTATCGCGAAGCCTATCATGAGGAAGTCGAACGTCCGGAAGATGATCATGTGAGACGTCGCATCCTGCGCACGCAGGAAGGCGAAGGTGATCAGCGACAGAGGCGCGAGAATCATCGACAGGAGCATGGGTCTGCCTCTCATGACCAACGAGAACGCTATCCTAGCGCCCTCCCAAGCGGGAACGACGAGGATGAGGTACGCGATGAAGGGCACGAAGATGAGGGCGGAAGGAGCAGGGATGCCCGGGAAGATCGGTTCGTAGTAGTTGTAGACCATCAGGAATGTCCCGATGATAGGAATGACCAGCCCGATGGGGAGGCTAGTGAACCGCTTCCTGGACCTGGCTGACTTGACGCCCAAGAGAAGGAGGACGCCAGCAACAGCCAGATAGAGGTACAGATCAGCCCCAGGTGAAAGGTAATCCAGGTAGGGCAATCCTATCATGGCGTAGTACGCAACGAGAATCGTCCAAGCCATCCCGAGAATCGGCAAGTCACTAGTCCTCGCAGCGACTTCTCCCGTTTGAGAGTCTCTCGTTCTAGCCAAATCCTGAATCAACGCCCAGAAGGTCAGGATGACCAACCCAAGAAGTGCAGAGTGGTGGTGGACGAACACCAACGTCGGCAGAGATATGATCAGGATGCCTCGGAACCTCGCTTGACCCCTGTGGATGAACGCGT
>DUGQ01000009.1:4970-5522 GCA_013331315.1 Thermoplasmata archaeon | reverse complement strand
GGCTGGACGCCTGCGGGAACACGACCAAGGCCCTGACGAAGGGGTACGCGATGGGCAGCGCCGCGCTGGCGGCATTCCTGCTGTTCGGCGCGTACTTCGAGCGCGTGGCGATGAAGAAGTTCCCCGACCTGCCAAAGGCGGAGGCGCTCGAGCTCTCGTTCAAGGTCGACATAGCCCAGCCCGGCGTGTTCGTAGGCGGGCTGCTCGGTGCCATGCTGGTGTTCCTGTTCGCATCCCTCGCGATCCGCGCGGTGGGGAAGGCCGCTCACAACATGATCAACGAGGTCAGGCGGCAGTTCAAGGCCGACCCCGGCATCATGGAGCGGACCTCTAAGCCGGACTACGCCAGGTGCGTGGACATCGCCACGAAGGGCGCACTGAAGGCGATGGTCCTTCCCGCGCTGCTTCCGGTACTCGTGCCAGTCGCCTTCGGGATAACAATGGCCCATCTGGGATACGACGCCCCACAGGCAGTTGGCGCGTTGCTGATGATCGGGACAATAACCGGTATCATGGTAGCCAACATGTTCAACAACGGCGGCGGCGCGTGGG
>DUGQ01000009.1:253-4964 GCA_013331315.1 Thermoplasmata archaeon | reverse complement strand
ACGCCGGCGGGGCGTGGGACAACGGCAAGAAGTACATCGAGGAGGGTGAGTACGGCGGCAAGGGCACGATGGCCCACGCGGCGGCAGTCGTCGGCGACACTGTCGGCGACCCGTTGAAGGACACCGCGGGCCCGTCCATACACGTGCTCGTGAAGCTGTTGTCAACCGTGACGCTCGTGTTCGTCGGTATGTTCATAATAACTGGCTGAGGGCCGGTCATCGGCAACAATATATATACCAAGCGTAATCGAGACACCAGCGAGCCATCCAATCAGAGGACTGTGTAGATGTACGTGATAGCATCCAAGGAAGACGTGGTCAGGATACCCCCGAACCTGCTGGGGGAGGACTTCGACAAGCTGGCCGAGAGGCTGACGCAGGAGTCGTTCCAGAACAAGGTCGAGGGTGACGGCAGCTACACCGTTCTCGTGAAGGACATCGAGCCCGTGGGCGAGGGCAGGATAATACACGGGGACGGCGCGGTCTACCAGAAGGTCAAGTTCGACGCCCTCATGTTCCGGCCAATGCTCCACGAGGTGGTCGAGGGCAGCGTGTGCGAGATCCTCAAGTTCGGCGCGTTCGTGCGCTTCGGCCCGCTGGACGGCTTGCTGCACATCAGCCAGATAATGGACGACAGGATAGACGTCGACGTGGACGGCAGACGCCTCCTGGGAAAGGACACGAAGAGAGAGCTCAGGCTCGGGGACAGCGTTCGCGCCAGGGTGGTATCGCTCAGCATAAACGAGCGCAGCCCGAGGGAGAGCAAGATCGGCCTGACCATGAGGCAGCCAGGCCTCGGGAAGCTCGAGTGGCTCGAAGAGGACAGGAAGAAGAAGGGTGAGAAGAAATGAAGGTCGAGAGGGCCTGCAAGGCCTGCAGCTCGATTACCGAGGAGGACAAGTGTCCCCTCTGTGGAGCCGACACCTCCAAGGAGTGGCAGGGGTACGTGGTTATCCTTGACCACACCAAGTCCGAGATAGCCAGGAGGATGGGCATCCATGTCAACGGCAAGTTCGCCCTCAGAGTTCGATGAGGACTTCCCGGAGCGCGACCTGCGCCTCCCGGACGACATGCGGGAGGAGCTGGCGCGGGAGATCGGCGACGTCGTCACCGACCCGGAGGAGCTCCGTGAGCGGCTCAAGGACGCCCCCAAGATAGTGTCCGTGGGGGACGTCGTCACAATGACACTCCTTCAGATGGACATCCAGCCCGATGTGGCGGTGTTCGATTACAAGACGAAGCGGTCCGATGAGGAGCGTGCGAAGGAGCGGATCGCTGGGATGAGTGGAACCCTCATCAGGGTGCGAAACCCCCAGGGTATGATCACCAGGGACCTCTGGCGCGCGGTGAGAGACGCCGTGCGCGGGGACGAGAGGGTGAAGGTCGAGGTGACTGGCGAGGAAGACCTCGCGTCGCTAGTGGCCCTCGCCTGCTCGCCGGAAGGCGCATATGTCATATACGGCCTTCCCGGTCGGGGACCGATGGTCGTGCCCGTGGACAGCACCACGCGCGCGATTGCGACCAGCGCCATAAGGCGCATGAGACGGTGAGACGATGGAAGTGGAGATAGTCTCGAAGGACGAGAACCAGCTGCTCGAGAGGATAGAGGTCACGTTCAAGGCGGTCCACGCGAAGGAGGGCACTCCCCAGCGGGACGCGATAAGGGATAAGCTCGCGTCGATGCTGAAGGTCGGCAAAGACAGGGTCGTGGTGGACTCCATGCAGTCGGAGTTCGGCCGGATGGAGACATTTGGCTACGCCAAGGTCTACAAGTCCAAGGAAGCCGCGATGAAGTACGAGCGGGAGCACATCCTCGTGAGGAACAAGCTCAAGGAGAAGAAGGCGGAGGCGGGCAAGAAGCCAGCGCCCGCCGCGGCACCCGCGGCACCTGCGGCGCCCGAGGCGCCGGCCGAGAAGAAGGAGTGACCTGGCAGCGGGGTACGGTGTGATTACCATGGCGGACAAGGGCAAGCAGGAGAAGTCGAAGGCGCTGAGGGTTGCGAAGAAGGATTATTACAAGCTCGAGGGCGACAAGCTCACCAGGACCAAGAAGCACTGCCCAAAGTGTGGGCCAGGGGTCTTCATGGCCGAGCACAAGGACCGGACGTCCTGCGGCAAGTGCGGGTACACTGAGTTCGTGAAGGGCAAGTGAGCCCCGCGCTCATCTGAAGTACGCTCTCACTCGCCGACGTCCAAGGTAGGCGAGTATGAACAGGTTGAATAGGATAGTCCAGACAGGGGCACCCGGGTCCGCCCTGGCTGGCATCAACGACAGGCTTATCAGGGCGAAGAGAAGCGTCAACAACGCGACCTTGCGGCCCCGGATCCTAGCCCACTCGTATCCTCGCATGTAGCCCCTCGCGAGGTGGAACGAGAGCAGCGCGATTATGAGGAACACTACTCCGAGCAGCGCGAAGATCGTGGGGAGGTTCCTTACGAGGTTCTCGTCGGCGAAGGTAGACAGGCTCTCCTGCACCTCCGGACTGCTGGTTATGGTCGCGAAGACGAAGAAGAGCAGCGACTGGATCAGCAGCTGGATGCCCGAGATGGTCTGAAGAACCGCCAGCACGGTCACGCCGAACGGCCGCCTAACCTTCGCCCTCTTGGCGCACAACGGGATCGCCTCCGGTCCC
This sequence comes from Thermoplasmata archaeon, assembly GCA_013331315.1. Classification (GTDB taxonomy): domain Archaea; phylum Thermoplasmatota; class Thermoplasmata; order UBA10834; family UBA10834; genus UBA10834; species UBA10834 sp10834u. Next base: position 2,331 of record DUGQ01000009.1, on the reverse strand, counting down.
TCTGGAACGTCTTCATGGTATTTGCCGTCTGCTGGTCCAGAGCCGGCAAAGGTTCAAGAACACCCTGCTGATACCGAAGGTCTGGCCCCCTCGTCGCAGGAGTATGTCAGATGCAGAGTTGGTTCGTGCTCTCGTTCTCGGTCGCCCTATTCTGGGGACTCAGCGGAATATTCGCGAAGTACAGCACGGGGAGGCTCGNNGGGAGCCGCACGACTTCACACTATACGAGATCGTCATCGCGTCGGCATCGTGCATAATCGGCATCTCAGGGTACCTCTGCTTCTTCGAGTCCATCCTCGACGGTCAAGTGGCCATAGCCGGCACGATATCCGCTGGATACCCCGCACTCACGGTCATAGGAGCGGTACTGTTCCTCTCGGAGTCCCTCTCAGGGCTTCAGGCGGTCGGCGTCGCTATGATAATCGTGGGGGTCGTGGGACTGTCATACGAACCCGACCCCGGGGCGATAAACGCCATCGGGAGGCGCTCATTGATGTTCGCCGGGCTGGCCTTCTTCGCCTGGGGAGCGTGGAGCCTCTCCTCCAAGGTCGCCATCGACATGATAGGCCCGGGGAACATATTCGCGTTCTACTTGCTCTCGTCCCTGACAGCCCCCCTCCTTTACGCGTGGCTGAGGACTGCGTGGCCCGCTCAGAACGTCCCCGACGCTCCGTCGAGGAAAGCGTGGTCGTTCGGGGCGGTCGCGCTCGCGTTGAACGTGTTCGGTGCGTTCGCCTACAGTTACGCACTCGACGCTGGAAACGCCTCGCTGGTCGTGCCCATCTCGAGCGCGTACCCCATTGTGACCGCCCTGCTGGCGATGGCGCTGCTGAGGGAGCGGGTGAACTTCGTTCAGGCAATGGCGTTGGTTGGCGTCGTCGCGGGGCTAGTGCTCATAGGCACGAGCTTGTGACGCCCGCGAGGCCCCCGCAATCAGCGGCCCTACATCATCTGAACCGAGGTGAGAAGGTAGATATACGGACACCGCTTTCCGACAGCCTGGGCCCGTAGTGTAGCTTGGATATCACAGGGGCCTCCGGACCGCTGACCTCAGCGGAGGGAAAGCCCCGAACTCGGGTTCGAATGGCGCGTCCACTTGGGACGCGCCCGGACTTCCCGACGGGCCCGCCTCCCTTTTCCACCATCATATTATATCGGTGCCAGCGATTCTGAGCCGATGCATCTCAGCAGGGACGAGGAGCGGGTCCTCGCGGGCGAGGAGGGCGACGGAAAGCGGAGGGCGATGGAGCTACTCGTGGCCCTCGGCGACATCTACGGCGCGGAGCGGCTCATCCCAATCAGGTCCGCCCAGGTCTCGGGCGCCTCCTTCAAGACGATAGGCGACGCGGGGATCCAGTGGCTGGAGGCCATGGCGGAGGAGGCGAAGACCTCCGTCGTGTCCATGGTGAACCCTCTCGGGCTCGACCTGAGACGCTGGCGGTCGNNGATAGTGTCCGCGTATCGTGCGATGGGCCTCCGGCCGGTGTACTCGTGCACTCCGTATCTTGCGGGCTATCGCCCACGACGGGACCAGCACCTCGCGTGGGCCGAGTCGTCGGCGACTGTGTTCGCGAACTCCTACGTCGGCGCGAGGACCAATAAGGAGGGGGGCCCTTCCGCCCTTGCGTCGGCGATAATTGGCAAGACCCCCGAGTACGGGCTCCATCTCGATGAGAACAGAGTTCCCAAGGTGGCGGTCAGACTGCCCGCGATACCTCCTGGGCTAGCCCCCCTCGCGGGATACATCGTCGGAAGGATGGCTGGAGATAGGGTCCCCTTGGTGACGGGGGCCGCGATGTCCGAGGACGACCACAAGGCTTTCGGCGCGGCGATCGCGGCTACTGGCGCGGTCTCGATGTACATTACGGCCGCTCGGTCGGAAAGGGCGCGTAGAAGGCCGGTCGACGTCTCGCAGGTGGAGGAGACCCTGACCATCTCGAAGGCCGACATCGGTCGCGCGAAGGACGACTTGCGGGGAGATGACGACTGGCATTTGGTCGCCCTGGGCTGCCCCCACTGCTCCGCCCGTGAGCTGAGGGGAATGGCGCGGTATCTGGATAGCAGGAGACCGAGCAAGG
>DUGQ01000009.1:0-237 GCA_013331315.1 Thermoplasmata archaeon | reverse complement strand
GCGGTTCGGGAAGGTGCTGTGCGACACGTGCATGGTAGTCTCGCCCATAGAACGGATGTACAGGCGCACCGCGACCAACTCGGGAAAGGCGATGGTCTACCTGCCGACACTTGGTAAGCAGCGGGCGTCGTTCCGGACCACCGATCAACTCATGGAGGCGATATCCTGCTGATGAGAGGAAGACGGATACGCACTGGTCACGTGACAGGCAAGGCCTTGTCGTGCGCCACGCCCCTG
>DUGQ01000101.1:5748-6123 GCA_013331315.1 Thermoplasmata archaeon | reverse complement strand
GAGCTGGACCGTCTCTTCTTGTATCGTCACTCCCTTTGCCGCCAACCGCTCGAGGTAGTCGTCTGGCGGAAGATGCTCCGGTATGACGATGCCCTTCTCCTTGACGATCCCATCGACCAGCATCTCCGTCGCCACGGCGCCTCCCGTGCCGACGAGGTACGCCCCCGCGTTCGTACCGCAGAGCCTGTAGGCCTCGTCGTGTGCCATCATGGTCCATTGCTTGAGCTTCACCCTGCCGCCGTCCATCTCGCCCGTGAGCTCGACAACGAAGCACGTGTCGCCCCTCATCTTGCCCGCGAACTCCTCCGGCCTCGGCAACAGGGCGGCTACCACGTGTTGCGGGACCACCCGCGTCCCTCTCACGTTGACAGGTTC
>DUGQ01000101.1:0-5728 GCA_013331315.1 Thermoplasmata archaeon | reverse complement strand
CAGGCTCCGGGAACTCGTACTCCGTCCTTCTGCTGAGCGGTGGGATGAACTCTATCCTGCCGTTCTTGAGCACCGCGGCAGGGACGCTGGTCTCATCCAGCAGGTCCACGGGGGACCATGAGGAGAAGAAGTCGAGCCCTTCCACGCTCGCCGTGTCGCCGTCGAAGATATGCGCCTCGTCGACCTTCTGGAACCGTCGGGCGCCGCTCACTGCAAGGACGTCCGATATGCCCGGTTCTTCACCCATGCCCATCATCGCCGTCACCGCCGCGTCCCTGCATCTCCTCGAGTAGTCGTCGAACTCTTGGCCCGTGCTGTCGAAAGGCATTCCGAAATCGACGTAGTCCACGCCGAGAGATATCGAGACTTCCAGCGCGAGCTTGTTCAGACGCCACGGCATGGTCGCTACGACGATCCCTTTGTCCTTCAGCAGAGACCGCAGCTCGTCCGCGTTCGTGCCGTCCACCTTCTGCACGACGATGTTGTCCTGTCCGAGCTTCGTCGCGAGCCGCTCGGCCCCGGAAGTGTTCATGTCCGCAAGGACCAGCTCGTCGACATTTGGGTGCTTGGCCAGGTGTTCGGCGCAGACCAGGCCGCAGATGCCGCATCCGAGTTGAACTATCCTCATCTTCTCCCTCCGGACCCGGAAGGGAGTGATACAGATATCACGTTTTGCCCGGATGACGGTCTCGTCACCGAACGACCTTCCCCTTCAGAGTGACCAGGTGTACTGTGACTGCGACCGCGACTGCGAGCAGGACGATTCTGACCGTGGCGCTGTCAGTCGCGAACGAGATAGAAAAGGCGATCAGGAGCCAGAGCACGACGACGGAGGTTGCCTTCGCCCTTGCCGATACCCCCCTTCCCTCCATGTAGTCTCGCAGGTAACCACCGACGTATCTGTTCGCTATCATCCAATCGTACATCCTCTTGGAACCTCTCATATAACACGCGGCGGCTATCAGCACGAAAGGGGTCGTCGGAAGGATGGGGACCACGATGCCGATCACCCCGATTGCCAGCGACAGGGTCCCAGCTGTGGTCCACAAGCCCCTGGACAATCTGCCTCCTTGGACCTGCGTTCTCTCGCAGGAATCTAAGGTTGGTCTTGATTCGGCCAACATTCGCCCGCAACCTCTCACGCTGGATTCTCGGGGGATGATATAAGCCTCTCTCCGCGCGGACTCGCCCCCCAGCTCCCAGGCTGCAGTCTGGCTCAGGCGTCGGACGGGGCCTATGTAGGGTTTATGTATGATGAGTCAATAGCCCGTGGCGAAGGCGGGGATTCGTCGCCCTCAGGAGGTTCGTGACATGGCTCGGGCGCGCATGCAGTTTCTGACCAGGGGCGAGAGAGAACTCATACACTCCAGTAGCCTGAGGTGCCTTGACGAGCTGGGCGTTCTCATTCGCAGCGAGAAGGTGCTCGAGCAACTCGAGAACGCCGGGGCTAGGATCGACCACGACAAGCACCTCGCACGAATCTCGGAGGAGATGGTGAAGGACGCCATCAGCAAGGCGCCCAAGGAGATCGTTCTCGGTGCGCGGGACCCTTCGCACGACCTGACGATACCTTCGGACTGTGCGCCCTATGCGGCCAACTCCGGCCTGGCGACCTACATGACCGACCTGGAGTCCGGCGACAGGAGGAACGCCTCGAGAGCGGACCTCGGAGACTTCGCGCGCCTCGTCGACGCGCTCGACCCTGTGGACTTCTTCTGGACCGCCGTGGTTCCCATGGACGTTCCAGACCGGTCGCACGCCACCCATCAGCTGTGGACCTCACTGCAGAACACGGTGAAGCACGTCCAGCAGGTAGAGGTCATGGACGCTGAGGACGCCAGGACGCAGATCGCCCTCGCGGCCCTGGTCGCGGGCGACGAGGCCGCGCTCAGGCGCAGGCCGCTCTTCTCCGTCATCTCATCGCCTGTTTCGCCGATGTCGTTCGAGAAGGGCGCGGCCGAGGCGCAGGTCGAACTGTCGAAGGCTGGCATTCCGATCGTGGCCATGACCATGCCGCTGTCAGGACTCACCTGCCCTGTCACAGTCGCGGGAACGATAAACGTGGTGAACACGGAGAACCTTGCGAGCCTTGTGATCTCTCAAACGGCCGCCGAGGGCTCCCCGTTCGTCTACAGCTCCGCCGCCGTGCCGGGGGACATGAGATCGGGCGATGCCGACTTCAGCGCAGTGGAGCTCCCGTTCATCACGACCGGCCTGGGAGAGCTGGCCCGCGGGTACGGTCTGCCCTGCATGATAGGGGACTGGGGGCTGTGCAACGGCTTGAGGCCAGGGATAGACAAATCGTTCTCCGAGGTTTCGAGCACGGCCCTCGACACGTTCTCGGGCGCGGACCTCCTGTGCGGCATGGGGTCCATCGACGGCGCAAAGGGAGTGTCGCTCGAGCAACTTCTGATCGACGCATACACATGGAAGAACTGGAAGCTGTTCCTCAGGAGAGTCGCCGTGGACGACGAGGCGGTGGCGTTCGAGACCCTCAGGGATGTCGGCCAGGGCGGGACCTTCCTGTCCCATCCCCACACCTTGAAGAACTTCAGGGCCTCCCTTGCGACCAGGGACCCATCAGTCCTTCCTTGGGAAGCCACGCTTTCTGATCGTATGGTGTCTGAGGCCCGGGAGCTGACCCGGAAGATCCTTTCTGAACACAAGGTGAAGCCGCTAGACGAGAATGTCGTGCGAGAGGGAGACGAGGTCGTCAGGGAGTTCGAGGCTTCTTGAAGAATGAGCCCGGTCTTCGTCTCAGTGCTTGTCCTTCAGCTCAGCCAGTGTGTCCTTGAGTTCCGCCCTCGTGGGGAACGAGATCGCGTTGTCCGGGCAGAAGGCCCTGCAGCTCGCCTTGCCGACTATGCAGTTGTACGGGCGGACTACGTGCGACTTCCCGTCGAAGAACTCGAAGACACTCTGGGAGCAGAATTCCACGCACGAGGAGCACCCTTCGCATCTGGCCCCGTCCACCTTTGGATACCATGGTATCTTCTCCCTCGGGATGCCCTGGTAAACATCCTCCACCTCCTCCCGCCTTCTCGCGCTGAGCTGTATGAACTCCTTCTTCAGCGCCTTCAGGTAGGAGCCTTCCTCGGATGGCGGCACGTAGTTGCGTGCCTTTAGCTCCGCGAGGAGGATGTTGTCTATCTCCTGTTCGGGCGCGTCAAGGTTGTCGAGCGCCTTCTCCATTACCTCGGCCATTCCAGAGATCCCGATGGGCTCTCCGTCTATCTCCAGGTAGTTCGGAGGTGGTTTCTTGTAGCAGTCCGACAGCCAAGTCATGCGATCCCCGCCATGGTCAGAAGCGCCTTCACCTCGTTCAGAATGTCATGCCTGCCGAAGGCGCTGGTGGCACTTCGCAGGGCCCCTCTATGACGTACGTGACCTTTGACCTTTACGCCCCGTGCCGATTATCGACGCTACGGACCAACAACGACTAATATCATCGAAGCTGATTGCGCGTTGCCTCTTACGACAGTGGGTGGAAGGTTACTGTATGAGGGTGCTCCTGTCGACCCCTCCGGGAAAGACTACCGAGTTGTGGCCACCGTTGGGCCTTCTCTACTTAGCGTCGTCGTGCGCGGCCGAACGCGACGATGAAGTGAAGGTCGTGGACGCCTTCTGCGAGAACCTGTCGGAGGACGAACTGCTGCTTCGGGTCTCGCGCGAGAGGCCGGACGTGCTGGGCATGAACTGCTCCACACACACGTTCCTCGACACGGTCAAGTTCCTCAGGCGGGTCCGCGAGGTCGTGCCCGACGCCAAGATAGTCCTCGGTGGCTTCCACGCGACCTTCGCCTCTGAGCGGATACTGCGCGCGTATCCCTTCGTGGACTACATCATAAAAGGCGAGGGCGAGAGGTCATTCCCGGACCTACTAGAGCATATGGGGAGCGGCTCCCCCCCTTCCGACGTCGCCGGAATCAGCTACCTGGATGGCGACCGCCTGGTCAGCAATTCCGAGGTCGCGATAGAGGATCTCGACTCGCTCCCGTTCCCGGACAGGAGCCTCTTGAAGAATGTGGAGTACGGGTACTTTCACAAGAACATAAGGCTCACCTTCGGGAAGTTCACCACGGTGTCCAGTTCACGCGGGTGCCCGTTCGAATGCACCTACTGCTCGTGCTCCGCCTTCTCCAAGCGCAAGTGGAGGGCGCGAAGCCCGGAGAACGTCGTGGACGAGCTCGAGATGCTGTACTCTGATGGGTACGAGTGCTGCGTATTCGTCGACGACAACCTGATACTCGACAGAAAGCGGGTCGAGAGGATGTGCGACTTGATCAGGAGGAAGCGCATCAGGATGAAGTTCTACTGCGAAGGACGCGTGGACGAGGTGTCGCTGGAGCTCCTGAAGACGATGAAGCGGGCCGGATTCGATGTTATGTACTTCGGCGTGGAAAGCCCCAACGACCATGTCCTGGAGTACTACAACAAGAACATCGACGCCGCGACAGCGCGCAAAGCCATTGAGGATGCCAAGAGGGTGGGCATGATAGTCGTGACCTCGTACATAATCGGCGCGCCGGTGGAGTCTCGCGCAGACGTGGACAAGACGGTGGACTTCATACGCGCCACGAGACCTCATGGCGTTCAGATAAACATACTCGACTGCCTCATAGGGACGAAGATCTGGGGCGACATGGAGCGGGATGGCCTCGTGGGCCCCGAGGATTGGAGGAAGAATCACAGGATATACGATTACTGCGAGGACGGGTCGTCCCGCGGATTCCTCGAGGATGCCGTCAACCGGGGATACTCCGCGCACCTCGAATCTTGGAAGAGCCTCAAAGGCCTCGCTGAGATAGCCCGCATGATGGCGAGGAACGGGACCGCGCGGACTGTGATAATGAAGAACTTGACGAACGCAGACGCCAGGAGCAGGATATCCGACGGTCGACGGTTCAAGTCCGAGGAGATGGTAGTCCCCGAGTCGAGCCGATTCGCGGAGCTTGAGTAGGCATATTCGGGTGACTTCAAAGGGCATGAGAAGCTAGCCTCGGAGTGTATTCTTTTTTCGTTTTTGCCAAGCCCCGCCGGTAGCCCTTCAAAACTTACTTATAGCACCCGTCAGTGTCAGTATCAGTGACCCTTGTTGTGGGGGTTAATTCGAACACGGGAGGAACTATCTCATGAACGAATCCTCAGATAGCGTAGCCTCAAGACGCGACGGCAGAAGAGCCGTGTATTCGATAGCAGTCGTTACCATGCTAGTCATGGTGTCCGGGGCCGCGGTGATAGCGTCATCCGGAGGGCTCCTGTCAAGACCGCTCGACTCATCTGCACTGGCTGTGAGCACCGGACTCGTGATCGCCGACGTCACACCCGTTCCAGACGAAGCTTATGTGGACGAGGAGGTCGTTTGGACCGTCGTCGTCGACCTTCAGGATCAAGGTCAACGGGGCAAAGGCCTGCTGTTCACATGGGACTGGGACGACGGTACCTACACTGTCCATCATCTCAATTCGATTAACAACAGCGACACCGCGATAGACGTCCAAACGCACGCGTGGCCCGAGGCCGGGGCTTATGAAGTCACCGTGTCTGTGTGGGACGGCTACGGAAGCGAGAAGAACAAGTTCCACAACGTCTCGGAGACCGTTCAGTACGACGTGAACGAAGGTTCGTCGGACCGTATGGTGGACTACCGCTGGTACGACATGTTCGCGCACGAGCTCGGTTCGTGGTATGAGGATCGCCTCCTCTACTACGGAAGCGAGTACGCCAT
>DUGQ01000082.1 GCA_013331315.1 Thermoplasmata archaeon | reverse complement strand
CTCAAGGACGACGGCAGGATCACCGGGGTCAAGTTGAAATCGTACGGTCAGACACGTGAGATACGTTGCGGGTGCGTCGTCGGGGCCGACGGCTTCGAGTCGCAGGTCGGCCGCTGGGCGGGCATCAACACCAGCCTCGCACCCAGGGACGTCACGACCTGCCTGCAGTACAGACTGACGAACATCGATCAGGAGCACGAGTATTGCCAGTTCTTCCTCGGGAGTGTCGCTCCTGGAGGCTATGTGTGGATATTCCCGAAGGACGAGGACACCGCCAACGTCGGGCTCGGGGTGCAGCTGTCGAAGCTCAAGGAACCGGGCGAGGTGAAGAAGTACCTGGACCGGTTCATTGAGAAGCAGCCCGGCCTCAGGAAGGGAAGGCCCTTGGAGGTAGTGAGCGGGGCGGTCTCCGTATGCGCGCCGATAGACCAGACGGTCACTGACGGCTTGATACTGGTCGGCGATTCCGCGAGGCAGATCGACCCGATAACCGGCGGGGGCATATCGAACAGCTGCAGGGCCGGCAGGGTGGCCGGCGAAGTCCTCGCCAAGGCCACCAAGGAGAAGGACTTCAGCGCGAAGTCGCTCCAGCGCTACGAGAACGGATGGCGTGACCTGCTCGAGGACCACCTGTACAGGAACTGGATGGCCAAGGAGAAGCTCGTGACACTCTCGGACGACACGTTCGACAAGATCATCGCCACCCTGAACGAGGTGGGGGTCGAGGAGATGTCGACCTTCGCCATACTGAAGGCGGTCGAGAAGAGGCACCCAGACCTGGTCAGGGAGTTCCAGCAGTTCCTGTGATGTCAGTGCCGTGCGTTAATATCAAGAACCCACTCGGCCCTTAGCCCGGATGACAGGAGGGTTGGTCTTCATTCCGTCGTTGGCTGAGATGATCGGCAGCGCGTACCATCGGCGGGTCGTCGCGGCCCTGTTGTTCGTCATCCTCGCGGCTGTCCTGCTCCGGATGGTCAACATCGGCTGGAGCTACTCCGACAACGGCATAGACGAGGGGGTCATGGTCGAGCGGGTGCTCATGCTCGACAGGGGTTATTCGCTGTACGGGGACCTCCCGTGCGACCAGGCCCCATTGGCGTTCCTTGTGGGCTCCCTGCTTGGGGGCGACGTGGTCTCGCTCAGGGCCCTTGTCGCCATCGTCTCACTCTTCGCTCTTGGATGCTGCATGTACGTGTCGAATCGGCTTGGCGGCGCGATCGCGATGCTGGCCACGGGCGCTCTCCTCGCCGTCGACTTCGCTCTCGTCAGGGAGTCGCGCCTGTTCTCCCTCGACGCCATGTCCGCCGCCTTCCTCGCGTTCTCGATGGCCGCTTTCGTCTTGCATCTGGAGCGCAAGCACATGGCGCTCCTCGCCCTCGCGGGTCTCCTCGCGGGCGTCGCGTGCGCCTTCAAGCTGATCGGCGGGCTGGCGCTCTTGGGCATCCTGCTCTTCCTGCTCACGGAGACCATGAGGAAGGGAATGACACCGAAGGCCGCGATGACAGGTGCTGTCGTAGCCTCCGTCTCCGCGGCTGTGCCAGTGATCGTGTTGATGCTCTTCCTCGGACCGTCCGAGATGATTGAGGGAATGGTGTTCGACCAGGGGCACAGGGAGTTCGACGCCCTGCTCAAGGTCTCGTTGCTCGTGTACTTCGGCGTCAACGTCGCCTTCGCGCTCCCCCTGATATGCTCGACGCGCGTTTGGCGGAGCGGCCCTCGCGAGAGGTTCCTCTTGCTGCTCGTTTTGGCGATCATCGCGTTCATGCTGATCCAGCCCCTCGTGTTCCTCCATCACATGGTCTTCCTCAGCCCGGCACTGTCAGTTCTCGCCGGCCTGGTCGTCAGCCGGTCGATTGGCTCGAAAAAGCACCCGTTGGAATCGGTGTCTAGCGCCTCTGAACCTAAATGGGCATGTGTCAGAAGGGCAGTCATACCCGCCCTGATCGTCTCATTGGTGGTGTCCGGCGGCCTGTCGTCGTACGGTCTCGTCGCCCAGGACGAGCCCGCTCAGATCGCGTGGGGGAGGCAGGTCGCGCAGCTCACGTCCGCGGACGAGTACGTCATATGCGGGGACCCGCTGATCGCCGCGTACGCTGACAGGATGATGCCGCCCGAGGTGGTCAACGTCGCAGAGCGTCAGTATCCTGAACTCACGCTCGAGAGGCTGTGCGGGGCGGTGACTGAGTACAACGTCTCCCTCGTGCTGATATGCTACCACCTCAACGACTTCGAGGATCTTCCAGGGTTCCTCGAGTCCGAGGGCTTCGTCGAGATCGCCCCGGACATGGGGATGCCTGACGGCAAGGCGGTGCTCGACCTGTTCCAGGAAGGCATCGACCCCGTGTCGCTGTACGTCCGGCTATGAGGGTTCCTGCGCGGTCAGATGTCGTCGCTGAACGTCCAGAACGAGTTCGCTATGAAGTTGAATATGCTCACGAGAAATATAGCGATTACCTGCGCAACGACAAGGAACATGCTCGCCCGGTCCTCCCCTATTCCCAGCGCGGGCATGAGATCCTCCACTATCGTCTTGAGGATTATCAGGTTGAGCATCAGCCCGTTTACGCTGACCAGCAGGAACTGGGAGTACTGCACGTGGACCTTGCCCTTGGAGCGGAAGGTCCACCACCTGTTCCATATGAAGTTGTTCGTATCGGCAATCACGAACGCGAGCACCGCGGCCCAGAGGTAGTGGACGAAGAACAGCTCCACCGCGGTCCACAGCACCGCGAGGTTGATTACGGTGCCTATGCCGCCTATGAAGGCGAACTTGATGTACCTCGCCAGCCAGGGTTTCTTGTGCTCGTAGAGGCGCGTGCAGTGGTCTAGGTACTTGAGGTAGACCGACGCTCCGAGCTTGCTCTTCCCCGCCTTCCTGTCCGCGAACGTGATTGGCACCTCGGCCACCCTGTCGTAGTTGCCCTTGACCAGTATCTCGAGCCCGATCTTGTAGCCGATAGGGTTCAACTCGACGTCCTCTATGACGGAGCTCTTCACCGCGAAGAACCCAGACATGGGGTCCTTCACCTTGGTGAGCCCGCGGGCGAGTAGCGTCGCCCCCTTGGATATGGCCCGTCTGTGTATGGGCCAGTTCTCCACCGCACCGCCCTTGACGTATCTGCTCCCGACGACCATCTGCGCGTCGCCAGACTCGATCTTCCCGACCATCTCGGGTATCTTCTCGGGCGGATGGCTCAGGTCGGCGTCCATCACGACCAGGATGTCTCCCGTGGCGACCTCGAAGCCGCTCATGACCGCGGTCGACAGACCGAGCTTGCCCGACCTGTGGATCACCTTGATGTCGTGGTCCTTGCCCAGCTCCTCGGCGTATGTCCCGGTGCCGTCTGGGCTGTTGTCGTCTATGATGACGATCTCGACCTGGATGCCCGCGTCCTTGCAGGCTCTCTCGATCCTGTCGACTAGCTCGAGCAGGTTGGGCCTCTCGTTGTAGGTCGGGATCACGACTGAGATCGTACGGCTCCCTCCTTCATCCCTATCCTGCGCCGGTAGATTAATGATGCGACCAGGCTGGCCAGCAAGACGACTATGACCGCGCCCAGCGCGACCCAGGGGGCCAGCTCCTGTCTCAGGTTGTCGTAGCTGAGGGCCGCGAGGCCGACCACCACAGTCGACTTCGCCAACGCCCCTAAGATCAGGTAGAAGGCGCATTTCTTGAGATTCCACTCGTGCACCGCCATGAACGCCCCTGTGTACGGTACCAAGGGGGCGACCCGGTTGAGCAGCAGCAGCCTCTCGTCGCTGACGATGAGGAAGTCCGTGTACTTCCGCATGACCTTCTGTATCCGCTTCGGCATGCCGACGAACTTGACTATCGAGTAGAGGATGAAGTTGCCTCCCAGGCTCGCCACGCTTGACACGATGATGAGCGTCACGGCCCAGCCGAACGATCCTGGATGGACGCCGAATATCCACACCATCCACACCTCCGGGAGGGTGGGCACGCCCGTTCCATCGATGAGGATGATGGCCACGAGGGCCGCGACCATGCCCAAGTCTCCGAGCGACGCGAATGTGTCTATTATCTGCTCGCCGATCAAGAGCCGAGCCTCCCCTCTGCCAACTCTTCATACAGTTCCTTCAGCATCCGGGCCGTGATCTTCATATCGTGCTCGGCGGCCAGCTTCACGGCTCCCTCGATCATCTTGGCCCGCAGCGCGTCGTCGTCGACGAGCGCTTCCACGTTCCTCGCGAACTCCTCGTCACTCTTGTACTTGAGACAATGTGTACCGTCGACCACCCAGTCCTCGTAGACTGGTATGTCCCTGATCAGCAGGGGGCAGCCACAGCTGGCGGCCTCCAGCATGACGTTCCCGTAGCTCTCCGCCTTTGTCGGGAACATGAAGATGTCCGCCGCAGAGTAGACGCCGACGATCTGCTCGAACGGGACGTGGCCTGGGAACATCACGTTGGACGGAGGCGCGCCGTCGAGCGCGTCCTCGAGGAGAACCTCCGAGGCTCCCACCCAGACGAACACCAGGTCCTTCCTGTGCGCCAGTCGGGTCGCCACGTTGACGAACGTGTCGACGCCCTTCCTGGGGATCCTGAGGCCGACGCTTACGACCAGCTTCTTGTCGGGTCCAACCCCGAGCGAGTCCCTGAAGGACCTGCCCTTCCGCTCGTCCCTCACGAAGACCTCTCGGTTGATGCCGTTCGGTATCGTCCTGAACGGCCCCTTCACGCCATCCTTGGCGAGGGACCTCGCGACATAGGGCGTGGCTCCCAGCACGACATCCCCCATGTTGTAGAACATCGTCGAGTATCTCCTCACGAACGGGTAGAAGAGGCTGCCTCCCTTGAACCCGCCCTTGATCAGCTCTGGAAGGTGCCTACCGTGGACGACGAGCGGCTTGCCAGCGATCCTGCTTCTCAGGGCCCACATGAATGAATTCGGCAACGGGCTGTGGATGTGCAGCACGTCGTAGTCCGACGCGGGTTGATTGAACACCACCTGGCACCCCAGCTTCTCAAGCTCCTTGGCGACCATGGGCGCGTTGGNNGTTGTAGCTCTCGAGTTCTGTGAGCATGCAAACGGATACCATCTCTGTGTCCTTCCAGGCGGGCTCGCGGGACCGGTATGAGCCTCGGTCGCGATGATATCCTCTGGGCATATATATGTAACCCGTCTTCTGAAGCGGTCGTGGCTCCGTCAGGGACGAGACGTGTGACGTGCGCCTAAGGGCCTGGCGGCTCATTCACTAGGAAATGTATTTATGAGGACCAGCTCTACGCGCCCTCGTGGAGCGAAGGACCATGTTGACAACCGCCTTGCTGTTCGCAGTGTGCACTTTCCTTCTCTGGGGGACGACCAACTTCCTGATAAGCTACGGCGAGAAGAACAAGCAGATTGACCCGACTCTCTTCACCGCCGTGATGTGGGTCACGATGGGAATACTGGGGGTGGCGCTGTTCGCCTACCTGCTCCTTCGGGGGCAGACCTTCTCCGTGGAGTGGAAGCTGGCCTTCCCGGTGGCTGCGGGTCTATTCCTCGGCGTGGGCGTCCTGACCTTCGCCTTCGCCATGTCGCACAACGAGATGTCGACGGGCGCCACGGCAGCGATCGCGACATCGAACGCGGTGTTCACCACGCTCCTGGCCTTGATGTTCCTCAAGGAGAACCTCACCCTGCAGGAGTGGGTCGGCATAGGCACGGTCGTCGCTGGTATCGTCATCCTCAGAATATAGAAGACGGAGCGCTCACGAGGTGCTTCTCGAGTAAGCGAGCCTGCCCTCCTTCAGCACCGTCTCGCAGAGGTTCACACCCATCTGGTATGGTATGTGCGCGTGTCCAGGGACGTCCATGATCAGGATGTCCGCCTTCTTCCCGACCTCGAGCGACCCAACGGACTTCTCGAGGCCCACCGCCGCCGCGGCGTTGATGGTCGAAGCCACGAGCGCCTCCGCGGGGGACATCCTCATGTTGTAGCACGCGAGGGCGATCGTGAACTGCATAGACGGGTTCCAGCAGTTGGGGTTCATGTCCGTGGCCAGCGCGACGGGCACACCCAGCTCGATCAGCCTCCTCGCCTCGGCGTAGTCGCTGGCCATTGACGCAAACGGCGTTCCCGGCAGGAGCACGCCCACGACCTGCTTCCTGGCCATGGCCATGATGCCGTCGTCCGAGGGTCTCGCGAGGTGATCTGCGGAGACCGCGCCGACCTCCGCCGCCAGCTCCGCGCCGCCCGTCCGTTCGAACTCATCGGCGTGGACCTTCAGTCCCAACCCGAGGGCCTTGGCCGCGAGTAGCAGCTTCCTCGACTGCGCCACCGAGAATACCCCCTTCTCGCAGAACACGTCACAGAACTTCGCCAGGCCGGAGTTCGGCAGGTCGAGCAGCACCTCGTCGATCATGAACTGGACGTACTCGTCCGCCCCCTCGGAGAACTCCGGGGGGACGGCGTGGGCTCCCATGTAGGTCGGCACGACGTCCACGTCGGAGGCCTCGTCGAGTCTCGCGATGGTCTCGAGGATCTTGAACTCCGTCCTGCGGTCGAGGCCGTACCCCGACTTCGCCTCGACGGTCGTCGAGCCGTGCTCAAGCATGGTCGTGAGTCGTCTCTCGGACTGCTTGAAGAGATCGTCGGCCGAGGCCGCCCTCGTGTCCCTCATCGTCCTCAGTATGCCACCGCCCTCCCTCAGGATGTCCATGTAGCTCATCCGTCTGAGCTTCATCTCGAATTCGAACTCGCGGGATCCAGCGAATACCACGTGGGTGTGCGGGTCCACTAGCCCGGGGAGAACGGTCTTGCCGGACGCGTCCACGACGTCCACTCCTCGAGCGCCGTTGTCCTTGACCAGCTCGTCCGTGGGCCCGACGGCGGCGATCCGGCCATCCTGGACATGGACGGCGCCGTCTCTGACCATGCCGAGATCCGACATCTCGCCCTTGATCCTCGGCCTGCAAGGCCCACGCATGGTGAGCAGCTCAGAAGCGTGAACGATGAGGAGTTCCCCTGACAGTGCCGTGGCCCCCGGGGCGTAATTCGGCTCATATGCTATAAAACGAATTGCAGGACGGCTACCCTCTTTTCCCTATGAGCTCGTTCACGACATACTCCATCGTGTCCTGGGGGTTGAGCATGGTCCTGAAGTACTTGTAGTCCGCGAACTCGAGCTCTCCCATGAAATACGCCGAGAGGGCATATGCGAAGACTCCCACCGCCGCGAGGAGGATCAGTGCCAGCCAGTCTATGACCGGTATGAGTGCCCAGTCCACCACGTACATCGCCCCTATCATCGTTATCGCGCTCAGAAGGTGCCTGAAGGAGTTCGAGTGAGGCAGCATCCTGCCGACCTTCCAGGCCATGTACCTGAGCACGAAGAAGTAGTAGATGGCGCAGATGAGCAACGCCAGAGCGGCTCCCTGCCGCTTCAGCCCGAACATCTCGATCCCCAACAGCTCGTCCGGCACGAGCACTAGCATCAGTCCGAGCTGGAGGACGACGCCCGCGAGCCCTATCAGGAACAGTGTCACGGGCCTGCCCAGGCCGGCCAGGACCGACCTGAGCGGCACGACGAGAGCGACCACCGCCCCGGCCATGACGAGCATGTCCATCGTCCTGACCGCCGCCACGAACTCCTCCGTGAGGAACACCCTCAGGATGTCGGAGCCGTACACGAGGTAGAACGCCGCGGTGGGGATGACGACCAGGGACACGTACCTCTCGGCCTGGTTCACGACGTCCCAGCTGGCGGCGGTGTCCTTCCTTCCGTAGTATGTCGCGACGGATGGCAATATCAGCGTCGCGACGGAAAGGGAGAAGACGCCCACGAAGACCGCCATCCTCTGGACGCCGAAGTACAGGCCGAGTTCGTGCTCCCCCCAGAAGTAACCCACGATGGCCTTGTCCAGGTAGAGGTCGATGATTATGATCACGGACACCAAGAACACGGGCGCCAACGAGGTGACGTATCTCATCAGCGTTTCCTTGTCCGGCATGGATATCCTGTACGACCTCATCAGGAAGGCGACCAGGACCATCGAGGCTATCATGCCCGCCGCGTAGGCGGATGCGAGGAAGGCTGGGCCGTTCGCGCTCCCTCCGAGCGGGGAGACAGCGATGTAGATGACGAACGAGACACGCACGACCAGCTCCAGGATGGACGGGATGTGGACCTTGGCGTCCGCGCCGAGCGCGTCGAAGGTGTGGGTCGCTATCTGGCTTATGCCAAGGAGGATGTAGTAGACGAGGAACACGTACATCGTGTCCGTCACCGTCGGGATGAGGAGGTCCCCTGTCGGCATCATCCCACCCGCGGTGCCGTCCTTCCATGACTCGATCAATATCAGCGTGACGACAGAGAATATGCCGAGGAGGACGAGGCGGATTGTCGCGTACGCCCCTATGCACTTGCCCTGGTCCGCCCCGGAGTTCATCTGGCGTATGTGCACGGAACCGACGCCGAAATCCGAGAGAAAGCTGAGGACGCCGATGATGGCCACTCCGAAGCCGAGTACGCCCAGCACGTCGGCTCCCATGTTCTTGGCGATGAATATGAGGGCGGTGGTACCCAGCAACGCCCCGAGCACGTTGTTCGTGACCGAGAGCGCGGCCTTGGGACTCATCAGCCGTTTCGGCCGATTGTCATTCCCATCGGCCGCCTCTTCAGGCATGCATCCTAAAGATATTGAGCGTAATATAAATCTGCTGGTATCGGACGCTGGACTATACCTGCCGCGCGACCTCTGCCACTATGTCCATGCCCTTCTCGATGTTCTCCTTCGAGTTCGCGTACGAGAACCTGAGGTGCCCCTCCCCGAGCGTGCCGAAGGCCGACCCTGGGGCGCATATGACTCCCGCCTTGAGCAACCTCTGGGCGTACTCGTCCGATGCGACCTCCTTTGAGTATCTCGGGAACACGTAGAACGCCCCGTGCACGGGCGGCGTCTGGAACGACGTGATCTCGTCGAGCCGCCGCATGATGAGGTCCCTCCTGGTCCTGAACTCCGACAACATGCTCTCTCTGAACCTCTTGCGGATCTTCATGCCCTCCAGGATGGCGTATTGCGTCGCGGTCGGCGGGCAGGCGAGCGTGTAGTACTGGACCTTCGCCAGCTGCTGGACTATCTCCTTCGAGGTCGCGACGTAGCCGATCCGCCAGCCTGTCGCGGCCAAGGACTTCGAGAACGAGTTCACGATGATCGTGTCGTCGTGATACCGCGCGAACGAGACGTGCTTGCCCTCGTAGACGAAGTTGTGGTACACCTCGTCCGAGAGTATGTACAGGTCGTGCTCGGAGGCGATCTCGCAAATAGCCTTCACCGTGTCGTCCGGGAACACGGCCCCTGTGGGGTTGGACGGGCTGTTCATGATGATCGCCTTCGTCCTGGGCGTCACCAGCCCTCGTATCTCGTCGGGGTCGGGCCAGAAGTTGTTCTCCAGGCCGATCGTGTACTCCACCGGCGTCCCGCCAGCGAGCGTCA